>NZ_JAAHHU010000052.1:0-41589 GCF_010672095.1 Moorena sp. SIO3I6
TTTGGCAAAAGGCTTTTCCTATACAAACTGAGCGAGAACGTGGGACGTCAAGTTTTTTGATCACACTAATCATATCAAGTTACTTTTGTCAAGTTTTTTGTAAAGAAATATGTTTATAAAGCATAGCTTATAGGACGGGGAGTGTCAAAACAAAAAGCTGATGGCTGATGACTGATAGCTGATAGCTTAAGTCCTTTGTTTCCAAAGGTTTTCAAATGTCCTATCCTATTTTAATAACTTTCTCAGGGTTATCTCATACTTTTCAAAGACTCGGTTAAGATAGGTTAAATACTTTAAATAATAATTACATAGATTGGAATTAAACCAATACTGTTTTAGTTTAATTCTGTCTACGGACTTAGGAGTCAGTTCTGATATTCGGGAGAATTCTGTGATGAAAGATATCAAAAAAACCGTAATGGTAGGCGCTGCCTTGACTAGTGTCTTGGCTCTAGGTTTAGGTGTAGCATCTGAAAACGCCTTGGCCGGTAAGGAAGGAATGGAAAAATGTGCTGGTATCGTTAAGGCGGGTAAGAACGATTGTGCAGCCAACGGCCATAGTTGCGGCGGGATGGCTAAGGTAGATAGCGATCCTAATGAGTGGATCTACGTTCCTGAAGGCACTTGCAACAAGATTGTTGGTGGAACTATTGTAGGAGAACCAACCTCCAGCCAGGAAACTGAAAAGCCAACCGAGAGTGCGCAAGCCAATTAAAGGAAGCATTCAGCACGCTTGGCACTCAGCTATCAGCTTATGAATCATGGCTGAGTAGTTTTATGTACAAAGATCCCCCCTAACCCCCCTTAAGAAAGGGGGGAATTAGATTCAGCTGAGTAGCGTTATGTACAAAGATCCCCCCTAACCCCCCTTAAGAAAGGGGGGAATTAGATTCAGCTGAGTAGCGTTATGTACACATATCCCCCTTAAGAAAGGTAGGGCTGTTTCATTCTCTAGAAAATAGATGGGGAGATGGGGAGATGGGGAGATGGGGAGAAAAGGAGCGCGAATAGTCGGAATTTTGGCCAAATTTATCTAACCCTCCTCGAAGGCCGAATCACGAATTGTTAGTCATTGGAGTTGCTTCCTCCCAACTAATTTGTCAGATTTTAATGACTAAATTGGCGGATTTTTCGGGAAATTTTAGTTTATTTCCCTATCCCCCTATCCCCCTATCCCCCTATCTCCAATAATCGTTAACTTATTAAAGTTTGAAACAGCCCTGCCTTAAGAAAGGGGGGAATTAGATTCAGTTGAGTAGCGTTATGTACACATATCCCCCCTAACCCCCCTTAAGAAAGGGGGGAATTAGATTCAGCTGAGTAGCGTTATGTACAAAGATCCCCCCTGACCCCCCTTAAGAAAGGGGGGAATTAGAGTCAACTCACCACTACCATGGATAAATCCTAAAAATAATGCCATGACAACAATCCTATGACAACTCATATTTCTTCAGCTTCAATTAACGGTGCTGGAATCGGTTTACGCTCCGCCCATTATCAAGATATCCTTACTCATAAACATACTATACCTTGGTTTGAGGTATTATTAGATAATTATTTAACGTCTCAGGGTTTACCACTCCACTATTTAGAAAAAGTTCGCCAAAACTATCCGGTTACGTTGCATGGCGTCGGTATGTCTTTGGGGTCAACGGACCCTTTAGATTTAGAGTATTTGACAAATTTAAAAGAGTTAGCCCAGCAGATTGAACCAGCATACATTTCCGATCACCTATCCTGGATTTCCGTTAATGGTCACTATCTTAACGATTTAATTCCTCTTCCTTATACCGAAGCAGTGATGGAACATGTAGCCCAACGGATTTTGCAAGCTCAGGAATTTCTAGGTTGTCGGATTTTGATAGAAAACCCATCGGCTTACGTGAGCTTCACAGATTCAACCATGCCAGAATGGGTATTTATCCAACAATTGTTAGAAAAAGCAGATTGTTACTTGTTGCTAGATGTCAACAATCTTTATGTCACTGCTACTAATCAGGGATTTGACCCCCTTGATTACCTGAATACAATACCAGCAACCAGGGTCAAACAAATTCACTTAGCAGGGTATGAAGAACGGGAAGAGTATCTATTTGATACCCACGGTTATCCTGTTCATCCTCCAGTGTGGGAATTGTATCAAGCAACATTAGAGCGCTTTGGTCCGGTGCCTACTCTGATTGAATGGGATACTGATATCCCAGCTTTTGAGGTATTAATGACTCAAGCGAGTAAAGCTCAGGAGTATTTAGATCAGGTAAGTATAACAAAGGGAGTAGGGAGTCGGGAGTAGGGAGTCGGGAGTCGGGAGTCGGGAACTTCGGATCAAAAATTATCACAATTTATTTAGGATACCTATATATAGCATTTTTAAATAGGTCATGAACACTCTTGCTGATTTCTCATATAGCACTACGCATTAAGGTTAGGACATTAATACAAGCTGAAAAGCTTTTGTAGTAAACTTTAGCATGCATGCCTCTTGCCTCTTGCGTTGCGCGTAGCGCTATAACATCAAAAACTATTCGGAGCTCTTTACTACTGTTCCCTGTTCCCTATTCCCTATTCCCTACTCCCTACTCCCTACTCCCTACTCCCTGTTCCCTGTTCCCTGTTCCCGATTCCCTTTGCTATAACCTTAAAAACCGATATAATCATGGAATTAAGGACACTACAACAGCTATTTTACGATGCTGTTTTTGAAAATAATCCTGCCAGTACACAAACCATTGCTCAACACATCAAAGCAGCTAAACAATTGACCCCTGCTGAAGGGTTAGCCATTTATCGTGGCAGTGTCTTAGGCAACCTGAGCCAAACCTTAATGTCAATTTATCCAGTCTGCTGTTGTTTGGTGGGAGAGAAATTTTTTGATGCAACAGCAGTAAGATATATCCAACGCTTTCCTTCTCTATCTATGGATTTAGGGGATTATGGCGAGCACTTTGCTGATTTTCTGGCAAATTTTGAGCCAGCCAAACAGTTACCCTATTTACCGGATGTGGCGCGGTTAGAGTGGCACTGGCATCGGGTGTTTAATGGTGAAGAGGCTACCAGGTTAGATGTCCAAGCATTGAGTACAGTTCCCCAAGAAAAATGGGGAGAACTGATTTTCCATTTACCTAAAAATAGTGTTCTGATTGAGTCGGCTTACCCTATCCATCGCATTTGGGAGGTTAATCAGGCTGAATACCAAGGTGATCAGCAAGTGAATTTGGATGAAGGGGGGATACAACTATTCCTCTGGCGCAATGGTTATGATATGCGCATTGAGCTGCCAACAAAAGCAGAATGGCAACTGCTGAAGGCTTTTCAAGGGGAAAATCGATTTGAAGCCATTTGTCAAGACCTGGCTGCTGATGAATTAGCTATTGATGTAGCATCTGAGTTACCGCGATTTGTACAACGTGGATGGATTGCCAGGTTTTCGATTTAGACAGATCCTTATACAGAAGGATTTCAGCTTATTTCTGTAGAAGTAGAACAGGAGTGGTAGGATTTGAACCTACATCGATCAGTTTAGAAGACTGAGGCCTTGTCCGTTAGGCTACACTCCCAGGATTAGCGAGAATGCAGGGATTTGAACCCCGATTTCTGGTTCCGAAGACCAGCGTGTTGATCCATTACACTACACTCCCAGAAGGCGGAGAGAGAGGGAGTCGAACCCTCAGTAGATTTACATCCACAACTGTTTAGCAAACAGCTTGCTTTGCCAATAGCGACCTCTCCAGAATGGGTTGGGTAGGATTTGAACCTACGGCGCACAGAGGCATCCGTTTTACAGACGGCTTCCTTAACCTGACTTGGATACCAACCCAATTTGCAGTGCCGACGGGAATTGAACCCGCCCTGGAACTGCAATATTTTAAGTCCAGGGTGAGAATTGAACTCACACAATCGGTTTTGCAGACCAATGCCCTACCATTAGGCGACCTGGACACATTTTCTGAAATTTTCAAGGTTCAGATGAGCAAGCAGGTTTGCGGCCTGTATTACTCTGTTATATATATACTACATATGATAATACAAAGTGTCAAGGGTGTAATACAAAATAGTGATTCCCTTAGAGGGTTAAGTGGCTCAATGTGTGAAATAACTACTTTTCAACCCCCTTCTGATCAGTAAATCAGTGTGACCTCCCATCCAACAACCACCAACACCTTCTTTCAGTGAGGAGGAGGCTGCGATCGCAAAAACTCGGAATGATTTAGCATTGGTCGAAATGGAAATTGAAGCAGCTCCACCACTGCGGTTCAAGGTGGATTATCTCAATATCATCCACGACCAAGATAAAATCCAGAAACGACAACAGTTACAGGAAAAACGGATTAAAACACAGATTGCGATCGATTCTGCTATTGCTCGGTTAAATGCTGCAAAAACTCGTTACCAATAGCAGATTTACCGGCATTCTCTGGAGATGATGACGTATCAAACTAATCTACAGCGGCAGCAGTACCAGCTGGCATCTTTGGTGAAGCAATCCCAAGAGGTGGAGAAGGAGCTGGCAGAGTTGAGTATTGTGCGATTCTCCTAGGGAGACGCTGCGCGAACGCCCTATGCTGGTCGGGTGAGACGGGTGAAGATTGTTTCTCAGACAGACCGGGTGATCACTGCTGAAATTACTCTTGATGTAAGGGATGGTGGTTGATTCTAGGGCAAGGGCATATTTGTGGTAATGCTGCCTTTGCTCAATAAGTTGAGAATAATCGGACTATGACACAGCCTTATTCATAGTCCGAGATTATCCGACATTAGCGGTTAAGTATAATATTGTGCTTGTCTTTTATATTCTAACAGCTTCTACAAATAAGGAGCCTGGGATTCCAGATAAAAAATCCAGAAACCAATTAAATTTACCAAAAATTCATAGAAAAGCGTAAAATTAACAAAAGCTTTAAAATCACAATACTCTAATAGGAGTTTTAACAGTTTAGACTGTTATTGAACTGTGACACAGCCTTATGCATAGTTCGAGATTAGGGTTAGGTTTAATATTGTGCTTGTCTTAACGGTATTAAGCTTAATCTCCTTTGGTTCCTAAAAAAAATTAAGGAGAAAATTAGAATGAAGAATTATCTTCAGACTATGGGGCATTTCTGCGTTCCTATAGCTCTTGCTGTTGTCGCTACTTGCACTACGAGTAGTGATGTCCAACAGAGCATCAAAGCTATTGTCCCATGGCTTCAGGTAGCAGCCTTTAGCACTACTACTGTTAATCAGGGATTACAGGCTGCTAAACAATTGCGTCGCTCTAAGTAGAGTTTGATGCTGTAGATGATTAGTACTAGTTGCTGATTATCGGTATAGTTTTACCCCCTAATTCCCCAATCTTGGGAGGAATAAAACTCTAAAAGTCCCCCGAGCGAGGGATTGCTCGCTCGGGGGACTAAGGGGGCTTTTTTTAAAATCAGGCGTTCAGCTTTGCTGTGCCAAAGGCGATCGTGCTTTTACACCGGTAGTCAGTAACACTATCTGACCACTAATACTTGGACTTTTATTCTCTCGTTAAAGTATAATTTTCAGACACGATTAAAATAGCCCAAAAACGCTTTAATAGTCAATTAATTTGTTGATAATTCTATAATTTTAAGCAATTTAATAGTCAATAATCCGTGGTTGATAAGACAAATTACTGAATTTTTCTGCTCAGGATTTAAACAAGGTTTTTTTTTGGGATAATTTTTTTAGTTATCAAGGATGGTATTTACTATCAAGGAATATAAACATGACTAATACGATAAATGGAACACCATTGAATGAATTGCTTGAGGGTACTCCTGGTGATGACCAGATTAATGGTAACGGTGGAGATGATACTCTTAAAGGTTTTGCTGGCAATGACCAAATCAATGGTGGTTCGGGAGATGATACAATTTTTAGCGGTGCTGGCGATGATCAAGTGAATGGCAACGGTGGCAATGATAATCTTAGAGCTGGTGATGAGGGTGATTTTATGGGAAGTAGTACTGGCAACAACCAAATCAATGGTGGTTCCCAAGCTGATACAATTTTTGGCGGTGCTGGTGATGATCAACTGAATGGCAACGGTAGCAATGATGGCAATGATTTACTTGTTGGTTTTGATGGAAATGACACTTTAACAGGATCTTCAGACCAAGAGATATTTGTTGATGGCACTGGCGATGATATTATTTTTGCTAATGGTGGAGATGATATAATTTTTGATAGCCCAGGTTTAGACCAAGTCTTTTTAGGGACAGGTGCTGCTCAAGTCGTTTTAGCTACAGGTGAAGGGTTTGATACTATCTTTAACTTTGATCTTAGTCAAGCTAAATTTGTTATAGGATTTTTTGGAGTAGACTCAGATTTTCAAAACTTGGACTTTTTTGATACAAACCAAGGAACTCAAATAGTTAACGATGGTGACCTTCTAGCAGTTGTAGTTGGAGTTCAGGCTAGTCAAATCGATAATCCTGATCTCTTTACCGATTCAGTATTATTCTAATTTGTGATTGTCAGCTTCACCTATTTGGTAGTTGCTCTTCATTTATGGGGAAAAACTAAAAATATAGGACTTACGCAAATCCCTCAATTTAACGCTACCTGTAGGGTGGGCAAAACCTTGCCCACCCTACCCATGGAGTCTGTGCGTAAGTCCTGAAATAGAAGTTGTTCACAAATCTTTTCTGGAAGTTCAATAGTCCGATGCACTTCCAACTATATTGTTTCTAGACCCGATAATGGGTCTTTTTTTTTGTAATGACTAGTCCGGTGGTTGGATCTGTTTTTTTGATGGCTGCGATTCTCCTACAGAGACGCTACGCGATCGCAAACCCAAACCCCATCTCTACATCCCCTGGATTATCCCATCCAGTACAGCTGCGATTCTCCTACAGAGACGCTACGCGATCGCATAGCCAAACCCCATCTGTACTCAGCTCACGGTAAAGACACCATCCCTAACTCTCCCCGCTAGAACTATCTTCGTCACTGTCGGGAGTTGGAGGTTGGTAAGTCAGCAGGGAGCGAACAAACTCCCTAAATAACTCGGTTTTATTTAGATTGGCTATTTTGCAATAGGCATCCAATGCTTCCCACTCCCTCTTTGGGATAATGCTTACCTCTTTCATTCAAAAGCTAATAACTGATAACTGATAGCTGATAGCTTACATACTATGTCTTAAACTATCCTTAAGTTGCTATTAGCTAAACCTGTTACCATTCTAACTATTTAATTGTAACCAATTATTACCTTTTATATAAATTGTAATAATTTTTTTGATTTTCCACTTGACAACAATACTAGCCAATGTTTATAATATAATCATTGGAAAAAGAGCCGCGCTTCTTGCTTGACCCGGCACAAGCGCGGCTCTCTCCCAAACCACAGTTTAGGTAACTCTATCATGCCAAAAAAACAATCCTTTCATCACCCCATCGAATATCACGAAGCCATGGAGCGTCTTGAGCAGCTTGGACAACAGAGGGAACCGAAGCAGGAAAATTTGTGTCCCTATCCGATCACAGAACGAGAGCAAATTCTAATCCGACTGTACAGTTACTACCAATTGGGTATGACACCACAACGGTTTTACCAAAAGTGGGACGTAACGCAGAACGATATAGCTTTGATCTGTTCTTGTTCCGCTCACACGGTTAATGGCTGGTTTAACACTAGTCGTCGCTGTTACCCTCCCACTGCTGGTCACTTGCGCCATCTGGCGATTATGGATTTTTTGTTGGAAGATTTTGAGACAATTCCGAAGGAGTTATTGGAGCGATTGTGCTTGAAGGAGGAGAGAATGGTGAATTAAGAATTAAGAATTAATTCTTAATTCAGCAAGGCGCAACTAATTAGTAAATCACTGCACCTGGTCCTTCAGAAATACCAGTATTGGGGACTTCTTCGTCTCCAACCCATTCAGAGCCATTAAACACATTACACCACATCCATCCACTGTCTTCTCGCCCTTGATGTAACAGGTAAATTTGGTCATTATAGACTACTGCTGATGGTCCAGCAGTTATCCCAGTTTTATGTATCTTGTGATCTCCAGCCCACTCATTGCCATCGAAGACATTGCACCAGAGCCAACCGTTATCACCTCTGCCCTCGTGAAACACGTATATTTGACCGTTGTAGACTAATGCATCTGGATCATCGGTTAAACCTGTGCCCCGTACCTCTTTATCTCCAGCCCACTCATTGCCATCAAAAACGTTATACCAGAGCCAACCACTATCTCCTCGTCCTTGGTGGAACACATAGAGAAGGTCATTGTATACTACTGCTGATGGACTAGAGGTAATTCCGGTCTTAGGAACTTTTTGATCCCCAGCCCACTCATTGCCATCAAAAACGTTATACCAGAGCCAACCACTATCTCCTCGTCCTTGGTGGAACACATAGAGAAGGTCATTGTATACTACTGCTGATGGGCCAGCACTTATACCAGTATTACCAATTTCTTGATCTCCAGCCCACTCATTGCCATCAAAAACGTTATACCAGAGCCAGCCACTATCTCCCCGTCCTTGGTGGAACACATATAAAAGGTCATTGTATACTACTGCTGATGGATCTCCTGTCATCCCAGTTTTATGAACTTTTTCATCTCCAAGCCACTCATTGCCATCAAAAACGTTATACCAGAGCCAGCCACTATCTCCTCGCCCCTGATGAAATACGTAGATGTTGCTCATTGTTTGTTTCCTAATTTGTCTCTAGTTAATCATACTAGTACCACAATACACCTATAAACATTCTAGAAAGAGCCTAGGGCGTGTTTTCAAAGTTTTCCGCAAGATTTAGATCCCCCCCAGCCCCCCGCGCGGAAGGGGGGAGCCATTCTCAAAGTCCCCCTTTTTTAAGGGGGATAATGGGGGATCTCCGAGGCAAGAAAACACGCCCTAGGGGGGCAAAACTCAGTATAAAAAAACTTGGGAGATATCCTCTAACGGGTGCATGTCAATTTTGTTAACCCCTGATTTTGATCCCCCTAAATCCCCCTTAATAAGGGGGACTTTTCAATCTAATTCCCCCCTTTTTTAAGGGGGGTTAGGGGGGATCTATGTACCTAATTACAAAGTTGACATGCTCCCTCCTCTAACTCCTGACTCCTGACTCCTATTCCTCCTTTACAAACCTAACTTTTTGCACCCCTTCCATCATCTGCAAGCCAAATTGAGCCGAGGTAAAGTTATCTACAGAACCCCCTCCCCCACTACTGCTATTAAACCAAGTTTTCATATTCTCAGCAAGTTGCACAAAATTAATTAACCTGGTGTCAAAATTATTCCAAGGTACAGATATTTGTGAACCTACAATCAGTTCTCCTTGTGCATTCCTTAAATCTTTGGTAATCTCCGTATCATCTATCCCAAAAGGATCGACCCCAGAATGCATAGCTTCAGGTTTTTGGTGAATATCGACGGTTTTAACTTCCCCTTTAAAGATACAAATTAAAACATCTTTAGCTAATTTCTCCATCCGTAATAGGGGTAAAAGATTACCTTCTGTCTCGTCAATAGAATCCGCATCCGCCACTGCTGTATCATAACCATCCACCAGTAATCCGGGCCATCCCGCCACCACTTGCGATCGCATAATAATTCCGGTAAGCTTTTGATCATCACTGCGGGTTAAACCACTGTTGCTAGAACGGGTTACACTATCTTCGGTGACATCTGCCCCTGTTACCCGACCGATACTAAAGGCACCATCCTGTAAACAGTCTACCCATAAAGAATCTACACAGAAGAACCGGATTGATTCTGAGGGGAGTAGTTTTTCATCAGGAACTAAATAGTTAAAAGGTATACCTTTCAACAATTCCAAATCTCTGAACCACTTGAAGACATAGAGGGGAAGGTCTATCGGTGCTGCACTCTGCTTGGGAGTTAAGGGCAAGTGAATTAAAATGTTTTCTAGCTGTTTCAGTCTTTGGCTAAATGCCCTTTTCCAGTTATACAAGCTGGTGGCTATGGTGGAATTTTGCAGAGTTAACATCCTCCCTAATTGCCAAGCTGCTGCATAGGAAGTATCAAACAGTCCTAACTCAGGATCATAACGTAATAATTCATCCGCAGCTTTGGCAGGAAATTCATAGGTATCGGAGTGAAAACCCGTTGCTAAAGGACCATGATACCAGGAAACCGTTTGACTTCCTTCCCGGAGGGAATGGGATAAAGGAACATAGCCCATGGCTAAGGATTTTTCCGCAGTGGAATTCTCATTAACCGGGAGTCTGGGAGTGCTGGGGGTACGATTCAGATTCTTGAGTATTTCGGAAAAGGTTTGTTTAGGATCTACACAAGAAAAACTCCAATTTGCTAAACTCACAAAACGGATCAGGTCTTCATCCCCTGCCCCTTGGAAGTCAAACGTACCGTCATCTTTATAGCGTCCCTCGACGGAAACTAAATGGACGTAACTTGTGCCATTGGGTTGGGGTAGACGGCTACAGACAACAGTGGCAAATTCCTTTTCTTCCTCCGCCTCTTCCGGGGTAGCGTCTTCTGAAACTGTTAAGTCTTCTGCTTTCCGAACATGGGAAATATAGGCAATATCAGCTTTAGTAGGCAAAATATCAGCTACATATTTCTTTTTGATATCGAATACTGCTGTTTGCTCCTCTGCTGTCTGTCCTACGCCATCAAGGACATAGCTGGGGAACTTCACCCCAGATTCCCCCGCTACTAATTCTCCCAGGGTAATAGTTTTTAGTTTGGGTTTATCATTGTCATCCTCAAAATCCGAGTCCCGGAATAATAGTAAAACCAGCCAAGTTAAATTTTCATCACTTTGACCAGGATAACGTTCCCAAGGAAGAGTACTCCGGTTAACAGTGATATGGGGTAGTACGTTGGAATGGTCACCTAAGCTTTCCGGTGGAGGGAAAACGGCGTAAATGTCTTGGGGAGTGAGGGGTTCAAATCGTTCCCCAATTACAGAAAAGATTAATTCCTTGCTATAGGAGACACCATCAGGAATCCTGCCTTTGGTGTCAGAAATAGTTTGCTCCACTTTGATGTGGTATTCCCCACTTTCTAAGGCTGGTTGATGGTACTGAATGAATTTTACTTGTTGTCCTGAGGTGGTTGTAGTCATGATATTTTTCCTGTTGATATTTGTAGTGCTTGGAGGGAGTCAGGAGTTGAGGAGTCAGGAGATAAGGAGATAAGGAGTTAGGAGGTTAGGAGTTGAGGAGTTAGGAGATTAGGAGTTGAGGAGTTAAGAAGATAAGGAGTTGAGGAGTTAGGAGATTAGGAGTTGAGGAGTCAGGAGATTAGGAGTTGAGGAGTTAGGAGATTAGGAGTTGAGGAGTTAGGAGATTAGGAGTTGAGGAGTTAGGAGTTTAGTAGTTATTAGGAAAGAATAAAATTGACTGTTTATTCTGAATTCTCTCTCCTGAATTCTCTCTCCTTACCTCCTTACTCCTTACCTCCTTACTCCTTACCTCCTTACTCCTTACCTCCTAAATTCTGTATTCTCTCTCCTCACCTCCTGTCTCCTTACCTCCTAAATTCTGTATTCTGTCTCCTTACCTCCTGAATTCTGTCTCCTAACTCCTAATTTCCTCTAACATTTGATGATGTAGTTAAGGGCGTAAAAAGGTGGTCGATTTTCATGACGTTGATCACCACCTTTAGTTGCCATAGCTTTAGAATACCTCAAGTTTGGCTCACTTCCAGAACCATCGTTGGAATCAGTGTAGTCTCCTTTAGTATAGTAACCATTATGCATTAAAAGCCGGTTGAAAACATTATCAGGAGAGTGATCATGCTTTGGCATGTGTTTAACTTCTAAGAGAACTGTTTCTTCTCCTCCTGTCGCATTCAGAGTGTAATGGTCGCCAGCACCAGTGATAAATCGATTCTGAAGATTTGGCAAATTCTCTTTTCCCAGAACCTCATGCAATTCTGGATAGTCACTCTGCTTAAAAGATTCACCATTACACATCAACCATCCTTCTGGGGCTGAACTTCCAGCATAAGGGACAACTGTTCCCACAGGAATTACATATCCAGTTTTATCTTTAATTCGTCCAGTAACTTTTACATTGCCGTCAGCGCACAAACTCATCACCGTCATATCGGCATCGGTACCATAATGGTTGTGGTCGTCCGGGTGCCCAGAAAGGGCAATATCGAGTTGAGTCCTTCCGCCTTCTTCCGTTTCAAAAGCCCCTACTCTGAAAGCTACTGTGTTAGAGTTCTTAACCCCCGTAACTGCAATTCGCCGCAACTTTAACATTTCTTCAGTTTCAATCTCGGGTGTTGCTGGTAAACCGGCGATTTCTAGTTTAAAGTTACTATCCAAACGCATGTATCTAGAATTATCATCTTGGTTGTAAAACACGACAGGATAATTTTCGCCGGTTTTACCTAGATCAGAACGGAATCTTAGAAGACCTGTATTTTGAATTTCACCGCCATCGAGAGTGATGCCATCTTGAACATTGAGCAAACCGTCTAATTCTTTTCTCGTTCCCATACGCACTTTCGTATCAACAACTAGAGGTGCTTTTTCAATTTGACAGACAAATTGCCCATCCTTATATCCTGGAACATACTGATAACTTAAATAGAGGTTAGCCTCTCCTGTGGGATGGGAGGTAATAATATTATCCAA
This sequence comes from Moorena sp. SIO3I6, assembly GCF_010672095.1. Classification (NCBI taxonomy): domain Bacteria; kingdom Bacillati; phylum Cyanobacteriota; class Cyanophyceae; order Coleofasciculales; family Coleofasciculaceae; genus Moorena; species Moorena sp. SIO3I6. Next base: position 12,599 of record NZ_JAAHHU010000052.1, read on the forward strand.
GTTGATTAACATGGTTTTTCTTGCCGCCAATACCACATCAGCACTTTGGGGAATAAAAGTCCACTGCAAAGCTTGAACAACTCCCTCTACTTCAATGGTTTCGATATCGCCATTTTGTTGCCATTGGTCTCCCGCAATGGAGATGGTAATATTGTTAACTTGGTCTCGTGTTCCTAAGGCCCAGGGTACATCCGCTGCTGTTCCCACTTCTAAAGTTACTACCAACTGAGAGCAAAGATTAATATCTGCATCATAGTGGAAGATAATATCAGGAGCTGCTGAAGTGGGAAGGTTGGTATTAGTCAGGCGCAGTTGTAAACTGCTAGCTTCATCATAGGTATTGAGAACCTTGTTACAATTCACAAAACCAACATAAAGAGGGATGTTTGATTTTCCGCTTGATTGAACCATGGTTAATTCCAGAGTAATGTTTTCATCGTAATCACCGCCTTCAGGGATTTTCGCCGGGCTCATTACCTCAATACCTCCCTGGTCAAATTCCCAACTAATTGTCACATCAGCGGAGGTTATTTTATCAAAAGATTGAGCCGCAACTCCGGTTAAAATAACCTTCATCGTGTCTTGGTCAGACAGCCAAGTTTCTGTCCCTGTCCAGAGTAGGTAAATACTGACTCCATCTGCATTGGAAACAAAGCTAATTGACCAATCTGCGCTCTCCACAGCGATCGCACTAGGATCGGCTAAGATGCCAGGTAAAAAAGCCAACTTAAAATGGTAATTGTCCCCATCGGCTTGACTTACCCCGCCCATAGGACGAATAGCGATAGTTTTGTCTGAGAGGATATTGCTGATCTCGATATCCAGTGGGGGAACATCCTCCGGTTCCCCAATAACTAATACCAGACATTGTTGATCATCATCCTCCGTTTCTTGATAACACCAGGTAAACCCAAAGGGCATTTCGCTCATAATTTTATTTCCTGTTGTGAATGGTTATTTTTAGGAGGTAAGGAGGTTAGGAGGTAAGGAGTTAGGAGGTTAGGAGGTAAGGAGTTTGGAGTTAGGAGTTTGGAGTTAGGAGTTTGGAGTTTAGGAGTTTGGAGTTGGGAGTTGGGAGTTAGGAGTTAGGAGTTTAGGAGTTAGGAGTTGAGGAGTTGGGAGTTTGGAGTTGAGGAGTTGAGGAGTCAGGAGTTTGGAGGTGGGAGTTACCAAAGATTATAGTTCGCCACATGTAGTCAGGAAAGAATTATTTTTATTCTTTATTCTTTCTTCTGTTTTCTATCTCCTGTCTCCTGTCTCCTTACTTTTTACCTCCTTACTTTTTACCTCCTAACTTTTTACCTCCCTCCTAACTCCTAACCTCCTAACTCCTTACCTCCTAACTTTTTACCTCCTAAATTCTTTCTTCTGTCTCCTTACCTCCTAACTCCTAACTCCTAACCTCCTAACTCCTAACCTCCTAAATTCTGTATTCTGTCTCCTTACTTTTTACCTCCTTACCTCCTGTCTCCTTACCTCCTGTCTCCTTACCTCCTGTCTCCTTACCTCCTTACCTCCTAACTCCTTACCTCCTAACTCCTTACCTCCTTCCCTCCTTCCCTCCTATCTCCTATTCCTTTGCTCAATTTTGTAGGAATAAGAATTTAGTAGCTTACCTACTTCGTCTAAGTGCTGCATCAGTTTAGTGCTGTCACCATAATTAAGGTCTTTTGCCAAAATTAAGTAGTATCGGCATTCTTCCAATGAACTTTGGGCTATATTCAAAAACCGCAGCTTATCAGGCAGAGTTTTTCTTCTAAAGCCCTCAGCTATATTTGCTGGAACAGAAACAGAAGCTCGTCTCAACTGAGAAGTTAATCCATAGGTTTCAGAGTTAGGAAAACTTTGACTAAAAGGGTAAATCAACAAAACGAATTCATGGGCTTTGCGCCAGACAATCAAATCTTGAAAACTTTTAGCTGGTTGATTTGTCATTCTTCCCTCCTAACTTAAACAGGAGGTAAGGAGGTAAGGAGTTAGGAGGTAAGGAGGTAAGGAGTTAGGAGTTAGGAGGTAGGAGGTTAGGAGTTAGGAGTTAGGAGTTAGGAGTTAGGAGTTTAGGAGTTAGGAGGTAAGGAGATAAGGAGATAAGGAGATAAGGAGATAAGGAGTTAGGATATTAGGAGTTGAGGAGTCGGGATTTACTAAATCCCCTACCTTAGTCTACTACATTTAGTCAGGAAAGATTCAGTTTTATTCTGTCTCTTTACCTCCTAACTCCTTACCTCCTAAATTCTGTATTCTATCTCCTAAACTCTGTATTCTATCTCCTTACCTCCTGTCTCCTTACCTCCTGTCTCCTTACCTCCTTACCTCCTTACCTCCTTACCTCCTTACCTCCTAAAACTCCTTACCTCCTTACCTCCTTACCTCCTTACCTCCTTACCTCCTAACTAACCTGCGGTGCAAAGATAAAACTATCCGAAACAGCAGGATCGATACTGACTTTGCTAGTGTCAAAGCCTAATGCTGTTAAAAGGTCATCCCGTTGGGAATTACTCTCCACAGTTTCGTTAATGCGATCGCGTTTTTCCTCTTCCGTTGTTAAGCTGGCATCGGGGATAAATGCTGCGATGGTTTCCCAAATGTAAGAATTATCGATGGGTAAAGTGTCATAGAGTAAATGTTCAACGCCGATTACATCGGTTTCTCCAGGTTTGGGCTGTTCGGCAGGAACAATCTGGAAACTAAAGAACACATCTTCGATAAATGGGTCATCATTAGGTTCCGGGGGAACAATGTGTTCTGAAGAAATAGGATCACCCCAAGCAGCAACGGGTGCATATTTGGTGATGGGTATAAACTTGAATTTCCCTTTAGCACCCTCTTCGTCACCATTCCTGGTAATAGTAACATTGTGGACGGTGGTTAATTCATCTTTCTTAATTCCCATGGAATTAATTCCAAATGCCATCTGTGTACCCACAGATTGGTCAGCACCCCAAGTTTGTACCTGTTTCGCAGGAATAATACTATCGGTGGTCAATTCCAAGTCTTTAGGATTAATCACCCAGATTTCTGCGCCGTCTGTTTCGCGGATGATCTGCTTGCTTAAACCATCAACCACTGCAATGCTGCACACTTCATCATCAGGGGGCAAGAAAGCTCCCCTAAACTCATCCCAGTCAATGGGATTGGGATATTGAGACGTTTGATCCCCAATCTTGATGGTGACGGTAATAATGATAATTCTGATCTTGAATTTACAACCGAAGTCTGGACCCCAAAAACGAACATTGACCCCCAGACCCACGGCAAGGGCACCAATCCCCGCCCGCACAAAGAAGTGCCAGGAAACATCATAATGGTAGGGTTTCCAACTGATTAAGAAATCAATCCCCGCATCAAACTCAGCCCACAGAGCCCCCGCCCTAAAGGCAATGGCAAAAAGTCCACCCACCATTACTCCATAGCCACACAGAGCAAAATAGACCTGGGCGGTGGTAAAGGCATTATCGTCAATCTGCCAACTGTAGCCTAAGCGAGGTACATCAGGATAACGATCCGCAGCATAAAAACGGGGATGGTAGCCCCCTTGGGTAATGACAAAATCCCCTGCCCGATCTCCAGCAAACCACAGCCCGAAAGCATAACCCCCTGTTAAATGACACTCTCGGCTAAACACATAGGAACTAGGGGTTAGTTGTCCCCGCACCATGAGCACCCCTTCACTAGGAGCAAATCTTGATTCCATCACCATTTCTGCCACGGCAATTGGTTCAAACGGACCAGTTATGGTGGTAGGCAGCATTAAAGTGACAATGGCAATGAAATCGATCTCAAACCCACTGGAATCCAGGGCAATGTTCAACAGTCCAAAGCCATCCATGATCTTAAAGCAGGTGAATTTAATCCCTGCTGCCCCAAACCAAGCCCCAACTTCCGGAGGCATATAGTTAGACAAAATCAGCAACTCATCAGCCAGAACCTGGGCACTCTCAGCAGGATCCGGTGCTTTTTGATCATGAACTGCCTCATCCACGAAAGGAAAGGCTACTAGTTCATCCAAGGTGGGAACAATTAGTCGGTAGTTATAACCAAATCCCCCTGATATGCCGGTAACGAAGAAGAAAGGTGGTCCTCCCAAGGGATAGTTGAGTGCTAGGTAGAGAAAGAGACCAAAATTGTCGCTGTCAGTAAATTTAGCAAAAGCCCCAATGGAAGATAGGGAGAGACATTTTTTGCCCCCCTTACCAATTTTCAAGCCAATAACGGCTGTTCCTAAAAATCCATCGTAGTTGCTGTCCTCAACTAGTAGGAAAGTGCCACCTATTTCTAGTCCACTGGTGATTACTTCTAAGCCAAAACCATCCAGGTTAAACGAAGGAGAAAACTCCATTAAAGGAGAACCTATGGACAACCCATTAAGGGTCATTACCATACGGGATACCTCTACAACCAATTGAGGCGTTAGGTTGATTTTTTGATTTTTATAGGTGAGTCCTACTTTCTCGAAATGCAGGGGGCCAAAGGATTTTTGTACTGTTAACCAAACACCATTTTCGGTGATAGTAACGGGAAGTTCTTCGTCATTGGAGCTGACATTGGAACTGGAAGCAGCAAGTACTTGCACATCGCTAGTTGGGACTAAACTACTACTCGGTTTCGCAGGAGGAGGAGTAGTAGTCTTAGGACGGGATAAGGGGGTTAACCAAGCTTTGGCATAGGGACCAATTTCAAAGTGAGCGCCAATAGAAGCACCCCGTTTCAGGACATTTGTGCTGTTGCAGGGGGGTTTTATTCTTAGAGGTACTCCTATTTCTTCGAGGAAATAGTTAACTTGCATTAGCTGTTTGCGAGAGAATTCTTGTAGTGCCACTAAAAATTCAAAGGCAAACTCACTGTCGATTAGTTCAGGAGGTAATACTTCGCAAACTAAGGGAATCTCGTTGAATCTGACGACACCATTGAAACCAATACTAAAGAGCATTGAGCGTTTCTTAGCAACTGCGGTGTTGGAATTACCAGCATTATTTGGGTTAGCAGGGCAATCAATCACCATCACGATGCTGCTGTTCACCTTGAAATAACTCAATAACTCCAGGGGAATTAAATCACTGAGTCCGAAGGAAATTGTACGAATTAGGTCTTGGAGGGCAATCTCTAGACTTTTGTCAGCAGCGAGACTTGCCGTAATAATGGATGAGGTCTGGGATTGACCTGGATACTTTTTATTTTGGAAGAATAAGGTAAATCTTAGGACGAGGGTACCATCGTCATATTGTGCGATATATTCTGTCTCGCCATCATCAGAGGTTGTAGGAGTATAGGTAACTGAATCATCTAGAGGAATGTCAATTGTCCCACCATAGAGCCCGTCTTGTTCAGTATTTGGCGCATCCTCAACCTGAATTAGGATATTGGCATTTACTGCATTTACATTTTGGGGTTCTTCTGAGGTATCGGAAACCTCATCATCCGGTGCGACATTAATCGTTGCTGACCAAACAAATTGATGGAAAAAAGTTCCATCTATATCGACATAGTAGTACTCTATTGTACCAAGGTTAAATTCATTGGCAATGGTTGCTAAAACAACATCATTAGTTAGGGTAATACCAAGTTCGCTACTTAAAAAACCTCTGAAACTACTAACATCAACGATAGTACTTAATGTCTCTAGTGCAGCTTGACCTAATGCTCCCATTATTTCGACTCCTTAGAATTGATGGTTGAAAAATATGATTTGTATCAGAATTTAGGAGGTTAGGAGGTTAGGAGGTTAGGAGGTTAGGAGATAAGAAGACAGAATTTAGGAGGTTAGGAGATAAGAAGACAGGAGATAGAATACAATTGAATCTTTTCTGACTACATGTAGTATAGTGAGGACTTTGGTCACTTCTACCTCCTGACTCCTGACTCCTGACTCCTTACCTCCTAACTCCTTACCTCCTTACCTCCTTACCTCCTGTCTCCTAACCTCCTGACTCCTTACCTCCTAACTCCTAACTCCTTACCTCCTAACTCCTAACTACTCCTCCTGTGCTCGACTCAGTTGCAACCAACCCTCATACAGTTGTTGGGGTTCAGAAAACGTTGCTGTCGGGTTAACCCCTTCAATTTCCGTGGTTTCTGACCACTCCTCACCACTTAGGGATACCCAAGACCACACAGCATTAGCTTGTTGGGGGACAGGAATTGCTAAACCACTGCTAGCATCAAAGGCTGGGGGATCGAGTTGCTCGCCATCGTGGATGTCAATTGTCATATCAGTTTGGCGATCGCATAACATTGGGGTAGCCAGGAAATTCACCTCCATTGACTGTAATGCGGTCGTGTAGTTTTCCGACGGTAAGGTCAATTCTCGGTTGGGTAAGAAACCACAGGTAGCATGAATTGTGCCCCGAGGATCGATTAACATGGTCACTCCTTGGGGTGGTGCATCCACGGTTTGCTCGAAATACACCAACCCTTCTGCTTCCGTTTGAATCAAACTGTCATTTGCTAAGTTACTTTGGGGTGCATAGAAAATATTTCCTTCATAGTCATAATCCCCATCAGTGCCCACGGGGGTTTCTCGCCAATAACCCACTAACCCATCGTTGAGTTGTTGATAATCCCCTAAACGAATAGGAACTTTAACTTCGGTATACCCGTAGGTGGGTACTTCTTGGTCAGCGCTCTCAATTTTCACCGTAGGATCGCACACAGGTAACCCTTTAACCTCTAAGCTAAAGGTGGCACGTACCACAGCCATGGGTCGTCCAATTAATAATGCCAGAGTGCTATGGAGGGCAAACCCTTCGGGATCGATGGTGGCTAGGGAATTGTCTAAGGTAGAAAGAAACTGTTGTTGAAAACTTTGTCCTTGATTGAGGAGATAGTCTACCAGCTTGCGCAGATGAGGATTAGAGATGCTGGCGACATCAGGAATACCAAAGCCTCCAGGGGCAGGCCTCCAATTACCAGCTCGATCTAAGGAACCCAAAGTTTTTCCTTGCTGGTCATAAATACTCAAGGTGCTGTCGAGATTATTGGGGACAATCCAACCACAAACGGGATTTCGGGCTGGCTTGGTAGTCATTTCAATCTCACTGGGAGCATCGGCTGCTAACCAGTGGAAGTTGAGACGGGCATTTTGGGCGAAACGAGGTGCCAATAAAAATTGATAGTCAACGTTATCAGGGGGAGTCATCCGGCTACTAGTTACCAAATCCGCTTGTCCTGCATCTGGGTCAATGACGGTAAAATGTCGTCCATAACTATCCACTAACCACAATTGATCGATGGTCATTCCTCCACTGCGGATCGGGTTGAAAATGTCTCCTGAGAGGAATTCGTATTGAATGCTGCTATCGCCTAAAGTCCAACGCACCTGATCCGTTACCAATTTTGCTGTGTTATTGGTAGTGAGGGGATCGTCCACTTCTAGTGACAGAGTGGGTTGGGAGAGCATGATGGTGTCGTTAAACCCACCGATAGTTTGGGCTTGACAGTCTAAATCTTCCATCTGTTCATAAGCCCACAAGGCTACGTAAATGGTATCTTGGGCTTTTTGCTCTTCGGTCATTCCTTGTACATCGTCCGTACCCTCATACCAGGATTTAACCGCCTCAAAATTTTCACTCAGGTAGTCTGGGGTTTGCTCGTCTTCGGGAATATTATTTTGATAGTAGTAAGTGGGCAAAAGTTGTGCGTTTAAATAACTAGTCAGTTGTCCGCTTAACTCTTCTCCCGCCGACGGGGTTAAAATGCTGAACCCCTTATAACTATTACCATCTGGGGTAAAACTGCTTTCCTTGCCAGGTTTCAGTTGGAGGTCGATGGCATTGGGTTCTAAGCTATAGTTATCCAGGATTTGATTGGGTTGATAATCTTGAACCACTCCCCCCGTCATCTCACGACTAGGATAGTTCAAGACATTCCACTGGAAAGCAAAGGGATTCCAAGGTTGCTGACTCCAGGTATTAAAGTTAATGGAGTCTTCTCCTGATGAGGGTTTAAGGCTATCAATTTTTGCTAAAAGCCCATCCACATCATTGGTAATGTTAGTAACATCAAAATCTATCGGGTAGCATTCTAAGAAACCATCCTCCCGCAACCGTCCATCTTGTCCAAAACGATTGGAAGCTTTGGCTGCGTCTCCGGTCAAGAGGACAAAGGGATCGCTAGGACGCCAGTAATTGTCACTAGGAACTTGGCAGAGGCGGTATTGGGTGGTGGAAGTTGTGTAGTTTGCGATCGCACTTCCTAAGTTACGAATAGCACCAACCAGGTTATAAGCGATTTGAGAGGCTGTAGGGGGAATATAGATGGTAAAAATCCCCCCTTCTACGTTAACGGGATAGGTTTGTCCTCCATCCTCAATATTCCAAGCCCTTCCTTCATAGAAGTTTGCTTCTCCTTGATTAGTTATGCTAACAGTTGGATTATCAGATAGTTCAATCCCACAGTTTCTAAATTCTGGCTTGATATAATCAGAAAAATTGCTATAACTTCCCTCAACGGCCTGATCTATCGCAGCTATGTAATCATTGAAGTAGCTACTTAACCTCGATACAACTTCAAAGGGCAAGGTTTTCGCTGTCACTGTGGTGCTGGTTCCCTGTCCAGAAAATTCTATTTCTCCCGCAGTAGCCATGGCTGTTCGCAAAGGCACCAGGCTGTAATCATTGACATCTCCGTAGAAGTTGGGATCGTCCCTCATGTAAAGGTACCATTGGCTATATAACCGACGCTGCAAGGATTCTATGTCTAGCTGAGCCTGATTATATTGCTCTTGGATGATGTTCAGTTCATTCAGTGATTGGGCTAAATCATCTGGTAAGGTTAAGTCATTCTGTGAAGAAGTATCCGTAGTGTCTGACTCATTCTTGGAAACCTGGGGCATAATTGACCACAGATAGCCATTTTTCTCCGTACCAAACCCCACTTCATGTCTTCCTGCTCGGAATTTGGCATACATATCGAGCTTGTTAAACTCTAACCTTTCTAATATTTGCAGGGCTTCTAACTGTTCTTCAACGATTTTGCCAATGGTATTGTTAGAGTTGCCACCAATAGTCTGATCCTTATTGGGATAGGAATTTGCTAAGTAAGCAGCCAGGGCTTCGGCGGGAGAATCTCCCACGGCTAGGTTAGGTTGGGATAAATCTGCGGAACCACCATTCCCACTGAAGGTAATGCGAGAATGATAGATAGTCTGGGGTGGTATGGCTGCTCCTGACTCAATCGTCCAACTAAATTCTTCTTGTAGAAGTGCCAGTAATTCTTCGGAGTCAGTAACCCCACTATTTTCTTCTAAAAACTTTTGGATACAATCCTGTCCACCATCGCTGTACCAACCCACCACATCATACTGTAAACCTGACCCAGGAGTCTCCGTGGGGTAATCGGGGTCGTGGAAGCCAAAAACGCTATAGGAATTAGGATAAAATGCAGCAAAGGTGACTTTAACATGATCCAATACGGGTACATTGGCATTGGTGCCCACGGCAGTTAAAGCTGCAGCATACTCTTTACTAGCATCATCCGAATCCCATTCTCCCAGTTCCCAACTTTTACCCATATAGCGGTAACGTTGATATTGATAAGTGCTGGCATCATCAGGATCTGTATCCACTACATCCGGTGGGTCAATGAGAATATTAATCGCCTTTGGTGGTGGGCTATTATCCTCTACTGGACGCTCAGGATAGAGATAGTCACTTTCGAGCACCCACTGTTTATCTCCCTTGTCTCCTCCTTGGCGGATAATCAGCCAACGATTGGGAACTTGAGGGAAAGTAGTGAAGGTATTATGGGTTCCAGTAGTGAGGGCATCGGGTATAGACCAATGGAGATGGATACCCGCTTCCAGAGTCAATTGGTGGTTAAATAAGGGGGCGAGAGCCTGTTCACTGAGGTTTGCTTGTCCAGAACCATGGGTTTCCCCTTGATATTTATAGGGTAGTAGGCTGTAGTCTGCCATGGTATCAAGGACTTCCTGGTCGTTTGCCAGACACAGAGCATCAAGATTAATGGGAACAAGTAGAGTGTTGCTCATGGGTAGTTATTTACACACGATTTGCAGTTTACTATTTTTTTGTGACAAAAAAAAATAGGTGTTTTTGCTGGGGGAGTGACATGCAATCTGAAATCCTTACTGGGGAATAATTTCAGCTTATAAGTTAAAAAAAAATAATTTTTTTTTTGACCTTAAATTGAACATAGTTATAAGGCTTTGAGCTTGCCATTAAATGAATCGATGGTGAATTTTGGACTGTATCTTCCATGATATCATTGGCATCAAAGCCTTATATAAATACTCGGACAAAAAGAAACGTTAATGTATAAATTTTTGTAAATAAAAGTCAGAATTATAATTAATCTTTTTTTTAGTTTTGGGTTCAGCCAATTGTGAGATGATAAGAAAATTGTTTTGATCATGGGATTAATGTCATCTCTTTCTTTAATAGTCTTTACTCCTAACTCTTTGGAGGAGGTAAGGAGGTAAGGAGACAGGAGGTAAGGAGATAGGAGGTAAGGAGTTAGGAGTTAGGAGTTAGGAGTTAGGAGTTAGGAGTTAGGAGTTAGGAGGGAGGAGGGAGGAGTTATAAGTTATAAGTTATAAGTTATAAGTTATAAGTTATAAGTTATAAGTTAAAAATGATTGTACCAGTAGTTAGTCATAAGTCGCCAAATTGAATTAAAAAATATTATGTTTTCTAATTCAATTTTTCTCTATACTGTTTGATGCATAAGTTAAAAATGATTGTACCAGTAGTTAGAAGTCGCCAAATTGAATTAAAAAATATTCTGTCTCCTAACTCCTAACTCCTAACTCCTACCTCCTAACTCCTAACTCCTACCTCCTAACTCCTAACTCCTACCTCCTAACTCCTAACTCCTAACTCCCACCTCCTAACTCCTAACTCCTAACTCCTACCTCCTAACTCCTAACTCCTAACTCCTAACTCCTAACTCCTAACTCCTAACTCCTACCTCCTAACTCCTAACTCCTACCTCCTAACTCCTAACTCCTAACTCCTAACTCCTACCTCCTAACTCCTAACTCCTAACTCCCACCTCCTAACTCCTAACTCCTAACTCCTACCTCCTAACTCCTATCTCCTAACTCCCACCTCCTAACTCCTAACTCCTAACTCCTAACTCCTACCTCCTAACTCCTATCTCCTATCTCCTAATTTTTTAATTGTAAATAATTATGACAATTAAAAAATTATCTCGATTTTTTTGATTTTCCACTTGACAACAATACTAGCCAATGTTTATAATATAATCATTGGAAAAAGAGCCGCGCTTCTTGCTTGACCCGGCACAAGCGCGGCTCTTTCCCAAACCACAGTTTAGGTAACTCTATAATATGGCAAAAAAACGATTTGTTCATCATCCCATCAATTATCACGAAGGGATGGAGCGTCTTGAACAGCTTGGACAACAGAGGGAGCCAAGGGAGGAAAATATCTATCCCTATCCCATCACGGAACGAGAGCAAATCCTAATCCTACTGTACAGTTACTGCCAATTGGGCATGACACCGCAACGGTTTTACCAGAAGTGGGACCTGACTCGCGAAGATATGGCTTTGATCTGCTCCTGTTCCGTTCAAACCGTTAATGGCTGGTTTTCCACTAGTCGTCGCTGTTATCCTCCCACTGCTGGTCACTTGCGCCATCTAGCGATTATGGATTTTTTGTTGGAGGATTTTGAGACTATTCCGAAGGAGTTATTGGAGCGATTGTGCTTGAAGGAGGAGAGAATGTAGAATGTAGAATGGAGAATTAAGAATGTAGAATGTAGAATGGAGAATTAAGAATTAAGAATGGAGAATGGAGAATGGAGAATTAAGAATTAAGAATGGAGAATTAAGAATGGTGAAGTCAGAAGGCAGAAGGCAGAAGGCCGGGCGTTGCTTAATAATGGAATAATTTTATGAATTTTGTGGAACGGGCATCTTGCTTCTGATATTTTCACCCCAGGCAGGATGCCCACCCCACTCATATTCATTCCTTGATTCAGCAACGCCGAAGTCAGAATTCCCAATTCTAAATTCTAAATTCTAAATTCTACATTCTACATTCTACATTCTACATTCTAAATTCTTCATTCTTAATTCTTAATTCTCAAGATAGAGGCTCGTTAAAATCATCACTGATCCATCCTTGTCCTTCTAGCAAGCCTGAAATCCGAGGAGCCTGAGATTGACTGGGCTCAGATTTAACATACTTGAGAGCCAGAAACTCGACAAAATCAAACACCATGCGTTGTTGCTGTGGTGGTAATGCCTGCAAGCTTCTGAGAAAATCTTTAGGTAAACCTATCGTCTGGTAATTCATCACTATCCTTTCATCAAACACTAATAGCTGCTGACTTGATAGAAGGCGTTGCTGAATAATGGAATGATTTTAAGAGTTTTGTGGAATGGGCATCTTGCGTGGAACTGGCATCTTGGTAGAACTGGCATCTTGCCAGTTTCCTCCTTATTTTCGAGCGGGCAGGATGCCCACTCTACTCATATTCATTCAAAGATTCAGCAATGCTTGGATAGAACTTATCCAATCTTATCTATTCTTAAGCACAATGTCTTGATGCAGCGCAGTCATGGGTAATTGCTATGTTAAAATATCATTCCAATAGCTGGTAAGTGAGGAGTGTAGCTATTGCAACAACTATTACGTATCTCTAGAGTAATTGATAGCTTCAATGAGAGAATCGGTCGCTTAACCTACTGGATTTTGCCACTGATGATCCTGATTGGTGTGTGGAATGTAGTTGGTCGCTACTTGGGACGTTTTATAGGAGAAAATTTGAGTTCTAATGGGTTTATCGAAACTCAATGGTACTTGTTTGACTTAGTATTCCTGTTGGGGGCGGCTTACACTCTCAAGCATAATGGCCATGTGCGAGTGGATGTTTTTTATAAGAGTTTGAAGCCAAAGGCTCAAGCGATCGCTAATTTAATTGGGACATTATTGTTCTTAATTCCCTTCTGCATCATGGTAATTTATTTTTCTTGGGGAGCAATTGTTAATTCCTGGACGATTCAAGAAATGTCCCCAGATCCAGGAGGGTTACCCCGTTATCCAATTAAATCCATGATTATTGTCAGCTTTGGGTTGCTGATTCTTCAAGGAATCTCAGAAGCGATCAAAAACTGGGCAATTTTTGCCGGATATTTGGCACCCCAGGAGGAGGACTAAAACCATGGGTTATGACTGGTTAGGTCCAGCCATGTTTGGCGGTGCCTTGGTATTACTTTCGCTTGGCTACCCGGTGGCTTTCTCCCTAGGTGGGGTGGCAATTTTGTTTGCCATCATAGGAGTGAGTTTGGGTATCTTTGACCCGATTTTCCTGACCGCTATGCCCCAGCGGATTTTCGGTATCATGGCCAACTACACTCTCCTAGCCGTGCCCTACTTTATTTTTATGGGTTCCATGCTAGAAAAATCTGGCATTGCTGAGCAGCTGTTGGAAACCATGGGAATTCTGTTTGGACGGCTGCGAGGGGGATTGGCCTTAGCGGTGGTGATTGTGGGTGCGTTGCTGGCGGCATCTACTGGAGTCGTTGCCGCAACAGTAGTGGCAATGGGACTGATTTCCCTCCCAATTATGTTGCGCTACGGTTATAACAAGGAACTAGCCACTGGGGTAATCGTAGCATCGGGGACATTAGGACAGATTATCCCCCCGAGTGTAGTCCTGGTGGTATTAGCAGATCAGTTAGGAATATCCGTAGGAGACCTGTTTATCGGTTCCGTGATTCCTGGTTTAATGATGGCTGGGGCGTTTGCCATTCATGTGATCATCGTAGCATGGCTCAAACCAGACGCAGCACCAGCCCTACCACTAGAAGTCCGAGATATCAGTGGAAAAGCGTTGGGAAAGCGGGTAATCCAATCAATGATACCGCCGTTATTGTTAATTCTGCTAGTATTGGGCAGTATATTTTTTGGCATTGCCACTCCAACAGAAGCAGGGGCTGTGGGTTGCCTCGGCGCAATGGTATTGGCTGGTGTGAATGGTCAGTTGAATTTGCCATCCCTGCGACAGAGCTCTGATGCGACGATGCGGATTACCAGCATGGTGATTTTTATATTGCTGGGTTCAACAGCATTTAGTTTAGTGTTTCGTGGCTTGAATGGCGATCGCGTCATGGAAGCGATGCTGTTAAACCTTCCCGGCGGTTACATTGGCTTCCTAGTAGTCAGTATGTTAACTATTTTCCTACTAGGCTTCTTTATTGACTTTTTTGAGATTGCCTTTATTGTAGTACCGCTGTTTGCTCCAGTCGCCCAACAGCTTAACCTTGACTTGGTCTGGTACGGGGTAATTATCGGAGCGAATCTCCAAGCCTCATTTCTGACACCACCCTTTGGCTTTGCTCTGTTTTATTTACGGGGTGTTGCCCCACCAGAGGTGAAAACCATGGAAATTTACCGAGGTGCGATTCCCTTTATTCTGTTGCAACTGCTGGTGCTAGTGTTGATTATTGCCTTTCCTGGTATAGTCAGTTTCTTGCCCTCTTTGAGTACTTGATTTGAAAATCTAGGTTAATGGGAGTCGGGAGTGGAACAGGCATCTTGCCTGTTACAATTCCCAGTCGGGAGTCGGGAGTCGGGAGTGGAACAGGCATCTTGCCTGTTACAATTCCCAGTCGGGAGTAGTTGATGTAGGGTGGGCAGTGCAGCAGACAGATAATGAAGCTTGCAAAGTTGGTAGGCACTGCCCACCCTACGATTAATGACTCTGGTGGTAGTCGGTAGTAATATTGACTAATGTAAAGGAAAATTAACTTAATTTAAACCGATACTGTGAAATCCAATCTATCACTGCCCCATCACAACACCTTAAAAGCGTCCCAGTTACCGACTATAGTCACAGATAGCCTCACGGTTTTGTGGGGGGACTGGCTAAAGTTACGGGTGCGAGCCACCCAAGTCGTTGCTAGTGGGCTAATCTCCCCAGTGATCTACATATTGGCATTTGGTCTCGGCCTAGGGAGTACCTTAGATCGGACAATGACTCCCCCAGTTGGTGAATCCTATTTAGAATTTATTCTGCCAGGAATGGTGGCGCTGTCGTCTATGACCATTAGCTTTGCTGGCACTACCTTTTCCATTTGCGGTGATCGGCTATACACCAAAACCTTTGAGGAAACCTTGTTGATGCCAGTTCATCCCTTAGCCTTGCATGTGGGCAAAATGATGGCGGGGATTTTGCGGGGATTAATGACATCTGCTTCAGTTATTTTGGTAGCAGTGCTGTTTACTGGGAAAGTATGGAGTTTTCTCAATCCCTTATTTTTCTTGTTGCTAGTGCTTAATTGTGCTGTGTTTGCCGGTTTAGGGGTGATAGTGGGATTGAATGTCAAATCCCTGGAAATGGTTGGTCTTTTCAACAACTTCTTAATTGTTCCAATGTCCTTCCTAGGTGGGACGTTTTTTGACCCAGGGACCTTACCTACAGCCCTAAAAGTGATTGTCTATCTATTGCCTCTAAGTTATACCAGCACTGGACTCCGGGCTGCTGCTTACTTACCCCTGTCTGAGTTTCCCTGGTATGCGATACCGATTCTGCTGGGGTTTGCGATCGCACTTTCTCTATTTGGTGCTCACCAATTTGCTCACCAGCAAGACTAATTAGGCATACTTACACCCTTACCTAGGTATTAGGCTTTGCTGAATAATGGGATGAGTGTAATGGCAATGTGACCGTAAAGGCTGTACCAACTCCCACTTCACTCTCTACACAAATCTCACCACCGTGGAGGTTAACACATTTTTTGACAATTGCTAATCCTAGTCCGGTACCAGAGATAATACCAACATTACTACTGCGCTGGAAAGCCTCAAATAACCGTTCTTGGTCTTCTGGGGGGATGCCAATGCCAGAATCTTGGATCCGGAACATCGTACTATCATCACTCATGATCAGATCAAATTGGATATCACCCCCATCCGGTGAATACTTAATCCCATTGGAGAGCAAATTAGACAGAATTTGCCGCAATAGTTTTTCATCTAGATCAGCTTTGCAAAACCAACCCTGATTACTACAGCAGGAAGTTTCCTTTGAATTATCTATACAGTTAAAGTTAATAGTAAACCCAGTCTTAGCTGTTAGTTTAAATTCTTCCACAATTTCCTTACATAAGGCTACCACATCTATAGGTAATGGTTTGAATTCCAATTTTCCTGCCTCAGCTTTACTGAATAGCAGTACATCACTCACTAACTTAGTCAGATGTTGAACCGTCGTTTGAATCCGCTGAAAATAACGTCGCTTTTTTTCGGAAGACCATTTATGACTGTAATGTTCTAATAATTCTGCCGAAGAGAGGATTGTGGCCAGTGGGGTGCGATATTCATGAGAAACGACTGAAACAATCCGAGATTTGAGGTCATTGAGTTCTTTTTCTTTATTCAACGCCTGACGAAGTTCTTCTTCCAAGGACTTCCGATTTGAAATTTCCTCTTGCAGGTACTGATTTTTTTGCCTTAATTCATCGGTTTGTTCTGCAACGCGATGTTCTAATTCTTCATTGAGTCGTTGCAATTGCTCCTCACTTTGTCGAAGCTGCTTCATAGTATTGGCTCGCTCAATAGCGTAGCGAATTGTGCGCATCAGCAATTCACTATCAATTTTGCCCTTGACTAAATAATCTTGTGCTCCTTTTCGTAATGCTTCTAGGGCAGTAACTCTATCATTAAGACCCGTTAACACCACAATGGGTAAATCCGGTACTACCTCGTGGGTTTTTGTTACCGTAATCAATCCCTGTTTATCCGGTAACGATAGGTCTAACAAGACTATATCAAAATGATGTTTACTGAGGGAATCAATAGCATCTTGTAACTTTTCTACCTGCACCAGTGACCACTGAATCTCTTGAGCATCAGTTAAAATGATTTGGAGAAGATCCGCATCAGCTGGGTTATCTTCTACTAGCAGTATTTTCAGGGAATTGGTGTCCATATTTATTGATATAATGGCAGTCTAACAAGGTCTAACCAAAATTCTTCAATCCGCTTCACCATCGACATAAAACTTTCCCAATCTATGGGTTTACAAATGTAGCAGTTAGCTTTTAGTCTGTAAGTATTGATAATATCTTGCTGAGAGTCAGATGTGGTTAATATAATAATTGGGATTGTACTTATCTGGGGGTCTTCCTTGATTTCTTGGAGAACCTCGCGACCATCTTTTTTTGGTAAATTAAGATCCAGAACAATTAAAGCTGGACGTGGGGCTTCCTGATATTTTCCCTGCTTACGGAGAAATGCGATCGCTTTAGCTCCATCATCAACCCAGTGAAACTTACTGGATAGCTTGCTATCACATAATGCCTCTAAAATGAGTTCGGCATCACTCGACGAATCTTCTACCAGCAGAATATCAATTGGTTGAGTATTTGTCATAATGTTCATGATGCCAGTTCCTGAAATTTCTAGATAATGTTTAACTCATGATGATGCTGTGGTATTGAGAAGTAAAATTTTGTGCCTACTCCTAGCTCTGACTCTACCCAAATTTTTCCGCCATGACGCTCTACAATCTTCTTACAAACTGCTAGACCAATGCCTGTGCCGGGATACTCACGGCGGGTATGCAAGCGCTGGAAAATAGTAAAGATGCGCTCAAAGTACTCAGGCTCAATACCAATACCATTATCACGAACTGAAAAGATCCATTCCTTACCCTTCAGTTCCGCTGAAATATGGACTCTGGGTAGCTCTTGGCTGCGAAACTTAATAGCATTACCGATGAGATTTTGCAGAAGTTGACTCAGTTGTATATCATCCCCCATAACTACAGGTAAGGAGTCATGGGTAACTATGACATCGCTCTCGATAATCGCCACATTTAAATTGTCTAAAACCCGATTCAGTACTACCTCGCAGTCAGTAGCTGCTAATTCTTTACCATGGGTTCCCACCCGAGAAAAACTCAGCAGATCCTGGATTAACTGCTGCATGTTAGTAGCGCCATCTACGATGTAATGAATATACTTATCCGCTTGAGCATCCAGGTTACTCTGGTATTTTTTAGCTAAGAGTTGGGTGTAGCTACTAATCGCTCGCAGTGGTTCTTGTAAATCATGGGAAGCCACGTAAGCAAACTGTTCTAACTCACGGTTAGATCGGGATAAATCTTGATTAAGTCGTTTGAGGGCCTCTTGAGCTTCCTTACGCTCTGTAATCACCTCAGTACTCATAATGATACCGCTAATCTTCCCACTAATGTCAACCCAAGGACGGATTTCCCACTTGAGCCACTGTTGTTCACCATTAGCGCGAATAAACAAATCTTCTTCACACTCTGCTGAATAACCCTCTAAGCACCGTTGGTGTATTTTCTTCCAACCCTCAGGAGTTTCTGGAAATACGTCGTAGTAGCTTTTGCCAATGATGTTGTCATCATATATGTTGTACTCTGAGTACCAGTGGCGACTAACAAACTGGTACCTCATCTGCTGATCGAACATGGCAATAGCTGCGGGTACATATTCCAAAAATCGGTTGAGCAGCTCCAGGTTGTTGCCTAATTCGGACTCAACCTGGCGGCGCTCCCTGATTTCAGCTGTTAAGACTTCATTGGCTTCTGCTAGTTGCTTTGTCCGTTCTAATACTCGTTGTTCTAACTCTTCATAGGCTTGGCTGAGGACATCATCCTCTAGCTTGCGCTTCGTGATATCCTCTACCACGGACACCACTCCGATGATGGTGCCATCAGATTCAATTAAGGGAGCATTGTGCCACTGGCAAAATATACTACTGCCATCTTGTGGA
Organism: Moorena sp. SIO3I6; assembly: GCF_010672095.1. NCBI lineage: Bacteria > Bacillati > Cyanobacteriota > Cyanophyceae > Coleofasciculales > Coleofasciculaceae > Moorena > Moorena sp. SIO3I6. The sequence continues at coordinate 31,330 of NZ_JAAHHU010000052.1, forward strand.
TGGTAGTTTTCCGTAATGCAGTTGCTACACTGAAAATTCAAACAGTCTTGCAGAACTCGCTGGAACTGCTCTACGGAAGATTGCGGCTTCATCAATTCATGGGCACGATGCCCAAAGGCTTCCATCTTCTTATAGCCAAAAATTTTTTCGGCTACATGGTTCCACTGCATCACTTCACCATCCAGGCTCCACTCAATGAAACCAAGGGGAGTTTGCTCTACCAGGAGGGACAAGGTTTGTTGGGATCTCAGTAGTTCTTCTAGGGTTTGCTTACGTTCAGCAATTTCCTTTTCCAGAGCTGTGTTAGTCGCTTCCAGTGCAGCTCTACTGGAGAATGCTAAGACTTTTGGCATCAATACTACTAGTGCGATAGCGCTAGACAGAGAAAGTATGGCACTAGTGCCTTTGACTAAACCAGAGAGCCAATAATCTGGATGCCAAATTGTCCAGACCTCCAGCAAGTGACTGGTGCCACAGCACAAAACCAAGGCACTCAATAGTAAGAAAATCTTCAGTAATGGCAGATCTTGGTTTTGAGACCAAAAATAGATCAGCAACAGCAGAATAGAGTAATAGGATAGGGCAATTAGCAAGTCCGATCCAGCATGAAGTCCAACTAATTCAGGCTTCCAGACATAGCAATGCTCGTGGGATATATAATGACCAGAGAACATGTATTGTAAGGTTTTGAGCATATGCCGTTGGTCAATTGGGCAACAATTTCCAGCAGCACCGATGGTAACAGCAATGGTCAGATTAACCAGCTTGGTTTCGTACCAAGTAGCAGATCTCCCACTTATCCGTTGGAGTTAATTCCCTTTTGAAGTGGAACTGGGTATCAAGAAGGTAATCACCTCCCACGACACTAAGACACACTTAGTTCTTATATTGTTAACCTTTTGACCACCCACTGTAAATCTGTGAAATTACGGAATTTAAAATTGCCCCACAACAAGTCTTTGCCCAGAGAACTTTAAATCCCAATTTGGGACTTAGGTAGCTCGATTTATCTTTCTATCCAAAGATTGCAGCATCACCTGCCAGCATACCTGGCTGAAATAGAGAGTGATGTTCATAATACCCAATAACCGAGTGGCATCTTCTAGCATGGCTCTGGTTCCTTGTCCTGACAAATGGGACGAGTCTACCAAACCAGATATTACAAATAAAATTGCCGCAATCATCAGCAGTATATATGGTGTAGCTCGAATTATCCTCCAAAAAGCTAATCCATACAGGATGGCACCTATGCCATACATAAAATACACCGGCGCTTTGGAAATCCCTTGATTTACTAGTATTAAATTAATCCTGAAAACATCATCAATTAATAATATTCCAATGCCAATTGCAGAGGAAAAAATAAATCGATTTATTTTTTGATTAGGCTGGATTTTGTTCAGCAATAACCAGCACCATAAACAAATGGTTACTACTACGCACCACATTAATTCAGAGACAGCTGATAACGTGCCGATGTAGGGGCGATTGATAAGAAAAGGATCATCAAAAAGTCCTACGACTATATAACCCCTGTCCTGAATCTTGACATAAATACTTAAAATTAAAAATAGTATAATAATTAAGCTGTTATACCAAAGAATATAATGATCGTGGCGCAGCTGCTTGAGAAGGATTTTCAGCATCGAGGTGAAACAGGTAAATAAGCAATTGTTTGTTGGGCTATATACTTAAGCTAACACAGGAGCTCATGGTAATCGGTCATTGGTGGGTAGTAGTGAGGTAAAATTACTGATTACTAATTACCCATTAAGGTAAATCTAAGATAAAGCCCTGCTTGAAGCTAGTAGCCTTGTTTGATTCTGTTAAATTAGTCTGGGCTTTTGCTTCTAAATCCGCAATTTTTCCTAAAAACTATCTGATTTCAATATCTGGGTGAGGTACCTGGTCCTAGGTTAATTGGAGTAGGGAGTAGGGAGTAGGGAGTCGGGAGTCGGGAGTCGGGAGTCGGGAGTCGGGAGTCGGGAGTCGGGTCGAAAATTATACCTATATCACCATCTGACCATTTGACCCATCTATTTTTTAGGAGAAGAAAACAGCTATACCTCTGTTCCCCTGAAGCTTTGTCTGTTCCAATTCTTAAGAAACGAGCCATTCTATCTAGCCCTAAGCTATGAAAATGATTTACACTGCTGTGGATGTGATTATAGATTTGAGTGATTGCCTATGCTCTATACTCAAGAGTACATAAGGGAAACTGAAGCAACCCGTGTGCGGGTACTCAGTGAAGCACTACCCTACATCCAAAAGTTTGCTGGTCGCACAGTCGTGGTTAAGTATGGTGGTGCGGCAATGAAAGACAGCAATCTCAAAGAACAGGTGATCCGGGATATTGTATTCTTAGCTTGTGTAGGTGTACGACCAGTCCTTATCCACGGTGGTGGTCCGGAAATCAATAGCTGGCTGGGGAAATTAGGGATTGAGCCACAATTTAAGAATGGTCTGCGGGTTACCGATGCTGCCACGATGGATGTAGTGGAGATGGTGCTGGTGGGTCGGGTGAATAAAGAGTTGGTCTCTGGGATTAACTACGCCGGTGGTAATGCTGTCGGGCTGTGTGGCAAAGATGGTAACTTATTCGTAGCACGCCCAGAAGGTCAAGAGGGTATTGGCTTTGTTGGGGAAGTGAGCACTGTGGATGTGCGGCTAGTAGAGTCTTTGGTCAATAGTGGCTACATTCCAGTAGTGTCTAGTGTGGCGGCTGATGATACTGGCCAAGCTTACAATATCAATGCTGACACGGTGGCCGGTGCGATCGCAGCTGCTTTAGAAGCAGAAAAGCTGATCTTGCTGACTGATACCCCTGGGGTTTTGAAGGATCCTAAAGACCCATCTAGCCTGATTCGTCAGCTAGATATTCAACAATCACGGCAGTTGATTGAGAGTGGGGTAGTCTCTGGTGGGATGATTCCTAAGGTGAACTGCTGCGTGCGATCGCTTGCTCAAGGGGTACGTGCGGCTCATATTATTGATGGTCGCATTCCCCATGCCCTGCTCCTGGAAATCTTCACCGATGAAGGAATCGGTTCGATGATCGTGGCATCAGAATTTACTAACTAAGGACACAGGGAAAATGGCAACTAGGAAATTGTTAATTGAAAATGTCAATTAATAATTAATGATAGCGTTTCTCGTAGCTATGAGGTACACATTATTTTTTACCTCTTCCCTCTTCTCTCTTACCTGTTCCCTGCTCCCTGCTCCCTGCTCCCTAAAAACCCGAAATTTGTACCTCACAAGTCGTAGAATTGCTATATTAACAAATGACTAATGGCTAATGAAAAATTTTCCCTTGAGTACCAGTCAGGAAAAGCCGCATTTGAACGAGGAGAATATCGTGCTTCTATAGAGCATTTGACCACAGCCAGAAATCTGGTAAATCTATCCTCTCGGCTCGGGGGAGAGGTGCAAATGTGGTTGGTGATGGCTTATGAGGCAGCTGGGCAAAAAGCGGAAGCGATCGCACTTTGCCAACAGTTGACTAGCCATCCTGACCTAGACACCTCCAAACAAGGTAAAGATTTACTCTATATTCTGCAAGCTCCTCAGCTTACTAGACCAGCAGAATGGATGACCAACATTCCTGACTTAGGTGCGATCGCAGAAAGTGACGACCGGGAGAGTTATGTGTATAGGTCTTTTAGCGATCGCAAGCAGCCTAACCTAGGATTGGTACCAGAACCCCTAGATCCTGCTGAGATTAACACTAAGGATAATCAATTTGTCTGGCTAGCTGTTGGTTTGGTGAGTTTAACCCTGGGTGGATTGATTTGGTTTGGGCTTTGATATCACTAGCAGAGACTGTTTCTTGAACTTTGCTTAAATCCAAGGGTTGGGTGGGTCGCACCGCGTCGCAAAAAGCGCGGGGTCGCACCGCTCCCGACTCCCTCAAACCCACTTCTAGTAAGTCCCTCACCGAATTAAAAACTGCTAGAGTCAGTTAATTAACTATCTGGGGCGGTTTTTTTATCTGTCACTTTGCTAGAAAAAATACCTTTCTTGCTGATACTTTTCCAATACATTACTATACCTGTAACTAACATAAAAATTAATCCTAAACCATTTAAAAGTACATAAATCGGCCTCAGTTGATCACCAAGATATTCTCCTTCGTGAATCGCCATTAAAAAGTGGGTTTGATCTTTAGAAAGCCCAAACCAGGCTCTCCCTAATCTATAGGCTATCCCGGTGATTGCTGTGATCATGAAAGGCAGTACGATGATTGGAGCTAAGGTACTATGCAGTTTACGTAAAGTAGGCTTATTCATAGGATTTGGGCTGGTTTTTGAGATTCTATAACATGATTACAACATGCTATTGTATTGGTTTTAGGTTATATATGTAACAAATCGACCTATTGTTTCATAAATCCCTAAGGACACTAAGAAAAAAAGGAGAAGGGTTGGTGAAGTTAAATTTTGTGAGTTTAAGGCAGTTGGTTAGTGGAACTCTGAGGCATTTACGGGTTCTGGGGGTGATTGTGCTGGCATCAGTGCTACTGTCTGGTTGTGTCAAATATGATCTTGGGGTCAGGTTTGACGGTGAACACCATGGCAAGATTGTCCAGCAGATCAAGCTTGGAGAACAGCTGACAAAGTTGAGCGATGCTGAGGCGACCGAATGGCTCAGAAGTCTCGAAAGTCGGGCAAAGCAGCTTCAGGGCAAAACTCAGCGCCTCTCAGACCGAGAAATTGCGATCGCAATTCCCTTTAACAACGGTAAGGAATTAGTATCCAAGTTTGAGCAGTTTTTTAACCCAGTTGGTCACCCAGAAGATTCCCCATTAGCAGCAGAGAGTGATAGTAACCCAAGTTTTAACTCTAATTTACGCCTAGATCAAAACAACTTTTTTGTGGTGCAACGAAATCACTTAAGCTATGACCTGGATTTGCGTAGCCTAGGGGTAATCAACTCTGATAACGGCAAGATTGTGGTTACTGCTGCTTCACTATTCGATTTGCAGTTTAGCCTAGAGACCCCTTGGGGAGCAAACAGTATTGAGAAATCCCCCAATGCCATTCGTCCCACGATTTACGATGATGGACATCAGCTAGTTTGGACACTGCAACCTGGTCAAATCAACCATATCGAAGTGGCATTTTGGCTACCCAGCTCCCTAGGTATTGGTATGATTATTATCATACTGGTGGTATTAGGTGGTTTCTACATAAAATACAAGTCTTTCCCCTGGGAAAGAACTGAAACTAATCAACCAGCAATACCATCAAAGGTGATGTAGTTTAAACCAGTTAGAGTTATACCAGTTAGAGAAACTAGTAATAGCTATTGGTTTCTTAAGGACTAAATTTATCAACATTAACTGGTAAGCATATGCGCTACGCGCACGCTGCGCGAACAGCCTAATGCTGTCAGCCGTGAGCCTTGGCCTTTGGGCCACGCTACGCGAATGGCTCACGCTACGCGAACAGCCTAATGCTTAAAATAAACCTCGAACCAAAAAATTTAAGAGTTCGAGATTTTATCAAATTGAAAGTCTGGGTAAAAGCCCATCTAAGCATTCAACGGAAGTTGATTAAACCGTAGAGTTAAGAATTAAGAATAAAGAATTTGGAATTAAGAATTAAGAATTAAGAATTTGTAATTCTACATTCTACATTCTACATAAGGAATTCTACATTCTACATTCTACATTCTTAATTCTACATTCTTAATTCTACATAAGGCATCAAACTGCTTGGGGTTGCATTTGTGGCTGGAACTGGAACAGGGAGTATACCACATTGCGGCGGATATCGATCATCATTTCCAAGAACATCTCATAGCCTTCCTGCTTATACTCAATCAGGGGGTCTTTTTGGCCATAACCTCGTAATCCCACTGACTCCCGTAGGGCGTCCATGGATTGTAAATGCTCTCGCCAGAGGTTATCGATTTGATTCAAGATAAAGAATCGCTCAGCTTGTCGCATTAGTCCTGGCTGGATTTGATCGACTTGAGCTTCCTTGATATCATAGGCTTTCCGGACTTCTTCATGGAGGAAGGTTTTGATTTCCCCGACCGTCATATCTTCTAGATGCTGTGGTTCTAGATCTTGCAGTAAGTAGACAAATTCTTTGACCTTTCCTACCAAGCTCTGTAAATCCCACTCTTCTGGTGGTAACTCTGGGTTAACGTAGGCATCTACAATATCACTCATGGTCTTTTCGGCATACTGGATGACTTGTTCTTTGAGGTCTAGTCCTTCCAGAACTCGCCGTCTTTCTGCATAAATTGCCCGCCGTTGGTTGTTCATGACCTCGTCATACTCAAATACCTGCTTCCGGGTATCGTAGTAGAAGGTTTCCACTTTTTTCTGGGCATTTTCTAAGGAGCTGGTGAGCATCCCGGATTCGATGGGCATATCTTCCTCAACCCGGAACATATCCATCATCCTTGCTACGCGATCGCCTCCGAAGATTCGCAGAAGATTGTCTTCCAAACTGAGGAAAAATCGGGTAGAACCGGGGTCCCCTTGCCGTCCCGCTCGTCCTCTGAGCTGGTTATCAATACGGCGGGATTCATGACGTTCAGTACCAACAACGTGCAGGCCACCTTTTTCTACCACTTCATCATGTTCTCGGGTGGTGAATGCGTCATATTCCCCTTGAATTGCTTTATAGACTTCCCGCAGCTTTTGAATCACTGGGTCATTGGTGGGAGCATTTTCTGAAGCGATCGCTAATTTCTCTTCTGCTTCTAATTCCGGTAAACTCTGCTGTCCATACTGTTCAACTGCAAAAGTTACTGCCTCTTTTAGGAGTTGTTCCGTTTCCCGGGACAATTTGGTAGGGAAAATCTGAGGGCTAACCTTCCAGCTTTTCGGTTTCTTTCCTGGAGCAAACCCAACAGCGTCCGATTTAGGCTTGGCAGTAGTTACCGCTATGGGGGAAAAGGCTTCGTCTTCCTCGGGCTGCACTATTTTGGGCATAAAATATTCCCGTAGCTTCAGCCGTGCCATGAAGTCAGCATTACCTCCCAAAATAATATCTGTTCCTCGCCCGGCCATGTTGGTGGAAATAGTCAAGGCTCCTTTCCGTCCTGCCTGAGCCACAATTTCTGATTCCCGCTCCACATTTTCGGGTTTAGCATTGAGCAGGTTATGGGGTACGCCCTTTTCGGCTAACAGACCGGACAACAACTCGGATTTTTCTACACTCGTGGTTCCCACTAGCACCGGACGTCCTTGTTCATGGAGTTCAGCACATTCTTCTGCTACTGCCCTCCACTTAGCTGGCTCGGTCTTGTAAACCACATCAGAGACGTCTCGACGTTTAGAGGGTTTGTTAGTGGGAATAATGGTAACTTGCAAGTTGTAGATTTTTTCAAATTCCGCTTCTTCTGTTTTCGCGGTACCTGTCATACCGGCGAGTTTGGGATAGAGCAAGAAGAAATTCTGATAGGTAATGGTTGCCAGGGTTTGGGTTTCATTTTGAATGTCTACCCGTTCCTTGGCTTCTATGGCTTGGTGTAGACCATCACTCCACCGGCGTCCTGCCAACACTCGGCCAGTGAACTCGTCTACAATCACTACTTCCCCATTCCGCACGATATAGTTGACATCTTTCTGAAACAGTTCCTTAGCCTTGAGGGCATTGGAAATATAATGAGCCCAAGGGTCTTTGGGGTCGTACAAATCTTTAACCCCTAGAAGTTGCTCCGCTCGGATAAAGCCTTCATCGGTCATCAAGATGTTACGGGCTTTTTCATCAACTTCGTAGTGTCCTAGTTGTTCACCATTGTCTGGATCTTCTGGATAGAGCATGCGGGCAATGTCTGCTGCCTTAATGTACTTCTCAGTCGGTCGCTCCACTTGCCCAGAAATAATCAGTGGGGTTCGGGCCTCATCAATCAGTACTGAGTCTACTTCGTCAATGATGCAATAGTTAAATGGACGTTGCACCACATCTGACATTGCTGTGGCCATGTTGTCCCGGAGATAGTCAAAGCCTAATTCACTGTTGGTGCTATAGGTAATATCACAGGCATAGTTCTTTTGCCGCTCGACCGGGGACATTCCCGATTGAATCAGCCCGACACTCAGACCTAGGAAGCGATGAACTTGTCCCATCCATTCCGCGTCCCGACGGGCTAAGTAGTCGTTAACGGTTACAATGTGAACCCCTTTACTATCGATGGCATTGAGGTAAGCTGGTAGAGTAGCCACCAGGGTTTTTCCTTCACCAGTTTTCATCTCTGCGATTTGCCCTTTGTGCAGGACAATGCCACCCATGACTTGGACATCATAGTGACGCATTCCCAGAACTCGCTTTCCTGCTTCCCGCACTACAGCAAAGGCTTCTGGCAGAATTTGATCAAGAATTTCATCACGCTCTTGACTAGTGTTGGCTTTCTCCAGCTGCTGTTTGAACTCTGCGGTTTTGCCTCTGAGTTGTTCATCCGATAGGTGCTGGATGTCTTCTTCGAGGAGGTTAACTTCTACAACATCAGGTTGGTACCGTTTGAGTTTACGTGCGTTGGGATCACCAATTAGTCTCTTAAGCATAGCAGGAGAGGGAGATGTATAGTTGTGGGATGTATAGTTGTGCGTTTAGGGACACTTTTATAGATATCCTACCAAACTCCTGTGTCAAAAGATGGGGGAAGATCGGGTAATGGGCAAGGGTGAAGATATTTGTCAATAAAAATGAAAGTGTGGGAAGGGTGGGGAGGGTGGGAGGTGTGGGGAGATGGGGAGATGGGGAGATGGGGAGATTTTTATTAAGGTTAATTAGTCTGACTCTAATAGATAATTGAATACTGATCCAACTATACCTTATTCTCTGGCTTGATTGTCTGACTTGGGATACCGATTCTCTCATCATTCCATCATCTCATTATCCCATCATCTCATCATCGCTTTTCCCTTCCTCCGATCGAGCCACTCTTCCAAGGAGAAATTAAAACAATTAATCGCCGGAATAGGTAAGTAATCATTCTTTTTGAAAGGTATGGTGTCAGGGATTTTAATCCTTCTCGCTGGACTTTTCTGAGGTAAAAGACAATTCCTCTTAAAAAATCCTGCCAGCGTCTGCCCCAGTATTCTTTCTGAATTCCCCCTGGATCAAGACGTATATTGTATGGATTGTAATTATATATATTTAATGAATTGAGTTGAGTTAGACCTTCTTGCTCTGCAAACTGTTCATAAGTGATGCCATTGTGCCGAAACTCGGGATTAGTATCGGGATAAATCCATTCCGATACCATCCAATCTTGACTAGCAAACAAGAATTCTGCACAGTTTTTCGTTACCTGAGCATATTTCAATCTAATCCCAATGGGAATTTCAGCCCAAGGACCATGTTGCCATACGAAATCTGGGTCAAAAAATGCTTTAAATGCCAGGTCTTTGCCATTAATTCTCAGGCGAGCTACCCGACCAACCATGCCAGCTCCAGCTATTTCTACCTCAACCTTCATTCCCCCTGTAGATAGCATTTCAGGATGAATTGGAGCTGGTTGTGTAGGCAAATCCTGGGAGGGCAAATCCTGGGAAAGCATGGCCTTGGCATACAACCCTTTGGAGTTGACCTCTAATTTTTTCCTAGAAGGCTTCGCCTCTACAACAGATTTTGGAGTGTGCTGACATACTCTGGTTTTTTTTACTAAAACAACTGTCTTGTTTACCCTACCTAATCTAAGCCGCACTCTTTTTAGGTAGAGTGTGACGCGGTGTCCTTCTGAGGAGGTACTACTGACATACTTGGCTAATTTATCTAAAAATTGTCTTAACTCTTTGATGGTAATCCCGTTAGTTACATCCAGTAGCTCGGAAGGTGGTGGATAAAAGTATAGCTTTTTTTGACCAGTTGATTTGATCACCTGTTGGCAGAGAGCATGAAATTTCCTGGGAGACATCAGTTTTTGCTGAGCCTGACGTATAATTGGTGCGACGAGTGATTCCTCCCAGTGCTGGTAATCTGCCATAGTTTTATCCTTTTTCTGCCAAATTTATTATTATCTACTGTTTTAACCATCTTTGAGCTCTAAACTTCACACTTCTTAACTGTTTGAGTGAGGGGTGAGGGTTAGGGCGTGTTTTCTTGCCTCGGAGATCCCCCATTATCCCCCTTAAAAAAGGGGGACTTTGAGTATGGCTCCCCCCTTTTTTAAGGGCAGGGCTGTTTCATTCTCGCAAAAAATAGATGGGGAGATGGGGAGATGGGGAGATGGGGAGAATTTTGGACTAATACTCGGGATTTTGGGCAAATTTATCGTTCCCTTACACCAAGGCCGTTA
>NZ_JAAHHU010000520.1:0-2925 GCF_010672095.1 Moorena sp. SIO3I6
GACTGGGGTAAGTGCTTTACCCTGTGAATCCCGTGCGGAGTCCAAAACCCTCAATCCAGCATGTTCGCTGGCCTTCTCAACGATTTGCCGCAATAGATGATCCGTTGGTGCCTGGATTTCTTTTCTGAGGGTATCTGCGTCCTTAGAGATAATGTCTTTGAGATTCCAACCATAAATAGCGAGGTTGTGGTTAATTCCTTTTTCCATAGCAACAGTAGAACCAACGCCCCCTTGCCAACCAGGACCCCGTTCCCAATAATCTTCTATGTCGTCCATAAATTCGCGGATTGAAAACAATGCCGACCCTAATTCCCACCAGTTTATCTGGTCACCAAACTGTCGCTCTAAGTGCCTAACTACATACTCCATATTCAGGGGTAATCCACCAAATTTACCATATTGGCTGGGACGACGCAGGTGTTTTTCCCAACCCATTTCTTGAGCAATCATCATGGGATAGGATAGGTCAGTGTTAAAAATTGCTCCACTCTGGACGCCATGGCTTAGGGAATCACCAATGGTGACCAGTCGATGTCGGGGAGTGCCTGGCTTTTGGTTGACTTCAATACTTAATTCCGGACGGATACCCAGAGTAGGGTCTGTTTCCGGTGGACGCCCTTGAGGTTGGATAACTTCTTTGACTTGATCTGGAGCGTCAAAGTCGAGCATGTCTTTGGTAAGAAAGCGTTTGATCATAGTTGCCTGTTTATTAAAAAGAAAGAGTGGTAATCAGTGATTAGATAATTCACCTCAGCATCAGTTAATTTCAGAAAGGTAAGCATTCAGCTGTAGAGACATTAGATCCTTAGAGGATATCTCCCAAGTTTTTTGATACTGAATTTTGCCCCCCTAGCCCCCCAACTTTGGGGGGAACAAGAGTCAATTTGCTTCTAAAAGTCCCCCAAAATTGGGGGACCAACGGGGGCTTGAATGTAGCAAATGAGACTTCTCAGACAACCTCTTAGATCCTAGGGGGGTTTCAGGAATTAATTCCTATAAACTACTTCAAAGCCAGCTGTCAAAAATTCCTTTCAAAGATTCCTAAGGGGATTAAGTTGTATAGCACTACGCATTAAAGTTAGGACATTGATAAAAGCTGCAAAAGCTGTTGTAGTCAACTTTTGCATTTTGCCTCTTGCCAATGCCATTGCGCGTAGCGCTATAACCGGTTCGGGTGACTCAGTACCAGTTCCGTTACATTCCGCCTGTTCGAGCTCCATTTCCTCATATTTAGTAAAACACTTAGGCTTAGCAGCTACAGCTAGATCGAGAACAATGGGTACCTCTAATTTGATCGGAACTTGGAAGACACAGGGATTATAGTATTTGTAAGCCATCGGTTTTACCTCTTGCTGCAATTACTTTTAATCAACACATTTCTATAATCTCAGATATAAATCCACCTTCACAGTACCTTTGAGGGTACTTTTGTTTAGCTGATAAGATCACGGCATAACTTAGGATTGATTATCGGTTAATTTCGAAATTAAAACTACTCCAGGCTGAGCTCAACATGGAGGATATCTAGGACTTAATTTATGGCAATACTTTCAAATATCACGGAGCAAAAAGCATTATTTACCGGGAGCAGGTCTTGCGTTGCAGAACAGTTGTACTATGTCCCATTAGAGCAAGCTTAAACCCATCAGGGGGCTATAGATAATGTACAAATATTCATAAGTCACATGCTCCCCCTATTACCTATTACCTATTACCCATTACCTATTACCTATTACCTATTACCTATTACCCAGATAAGCGTACAAATGTTCTGCATAAGTGACATGCTCCCTTATTTACCATTGTTTTAGCTGAGATTTAATAATATTGAAAACTACAAAAATAAGCGTTATATAGCGTTTATCGCAGTTATGAGGTACAGTCTTCTTTGACATTGATTCCCTGTTAGGTGCGCTCTTACCATTAAGAATTAAATTCGCCACGGGTCGCACCTCTTGATGCAGCGCATTGCTATTCCCTATTCCCTATTCCCTCTTCTCTGTTCCCTGCTCCCTGCTCCCTTGCTATATTGACTTTGACCATTGACAATCAAAAATTAACAATTAACAAGTGATGAGTTAGCTCAATAATAAGTATTCAACTGGACTTGAGATCAGCAGTTTATTAACCACAAGGATTTCATGGCTACATCTCCCCTTTCCCCTCGTTTGTTGAGAGGGGCAATAGTCGCTCTAGACCCTGCTAACCCCCTAGCTAGTGTGATTATTTTCCAGTACAATCCGGAGACCATGACGCGATCGCTTACGCCCCGGACAGCAGGAGCGGATTTGTCTGCACAGGGTAAATCTGACCTAGACCCTACTGAAGCAAGTGGCATTGCGATGCTCGGTACGAGCCGCTACGGGATTGACCTTTGGTCACGCTACGCGATCGCATCTTACTAATCGGACTAAATATAGCAGTCGAAGTAAAGGTTAAGACATATTTCTGTTCCCAGATCCGCTGTTCCCTGTTCCCTTTTCTATAACAACTATTCCGATACTGTCCTATAAAATTTTACTACTAATAGAATAACTAGTGTAGCAACTCTTATACCATAGTTTGGTCAAAAAATACATAACCAAGTGCTAGTTTTTTTTGCGAGTTTCAACGATACCGTAGCGATGGGCGTTATCGTTGAGTAGGTGATACCACCAAAGAGAAACTATGTCTAAAACCATGACCTCTGCTGTTGTGCCTAATACTCCTGTACCGCCAACCCAATATGAACTTCCCTGTGATGACGGTATTCCCATGGAAACGGAACGACATAAACTTCAGATGGAATTGCTGACTGACCCGTTATACCCTTGGTTAGCCCAGTGGGAAGATGGCTATGTTGGGGGTAATATGTTTCTTCATTTCAGTGCAGCACAAATTAGGAATCAAGACTTCCGTGTCTTGATGCAGTCGCTCATGGGGGAA
>NZ_JAAHHU010000521.1:0-2953 GCF_010672095.1 Moorena sp. SIO3I6
CCGTGCAGTAACGCTGTAGTAATGCCAAGGGCTACACTCAATACAGCTACAGTAAAAACAGATTGGTTGCTGATTGTCATAGAAATCCCCCCTCAATGGATAAATCTCACTGGTATTCTGCTATAGATTTATATATAGTTAACCTGAGTTAACCTGCACAGTTAACCTGCACAATTGTTACAGGTTCATTTTGGGCTGTTGACGCGATTCTGTCAATAGTCAACCATCCAGAAAAAGCGATGAGTTAATATTGATTCTTTCACGGGATCCTAGGGCCTTAGCCCTAGGAAGAATAATTACAACCGGCGGCTGAGTAGTGGAGAAATTGCGAGTAATACGACTGTGCTAAAACCAAGCAATATCAACAGGGATTGGCCAAAGGTAATAGATGCCCAGGGAGCCTGCATCACAATACTACCAACAGACCAGTCATTGTGAAGATAGAGATAGCGAATTGGTTCAATGGCATAGCTGAGGGGGTTAAGACTGGCTACCACCTGTAACCATTTGGGCATGAAGGAGAGAGGAGCAAGGGCTGTGCTGGCAAACAGTAGGGGTAAGTTGGTAACAAAAATGACTGCAATTAGTTCAATGTGACCGGGTAGAGCAAATGCTAGTCCGAGACTGAGAGCTGTGACTCCCACCACCAGCAAGAACACAATCAAGCCAATCATCGCCAGACCAGCTAAGTTCGGTAAACCAGCTCCTAAAAAGGAACTAGCGGTGACAATTGCCACAGTTTGCAGCAAACTCAGAGCGATTATATATATGGCTGAGGCTGCAACAATAGAGAAGCGAGATACTAACGGAGCTACGAGTAAGCGGTTGAGGAAACCAAATTCCCGGTCAAACATGATCGGTAAGCCAGCATTGAGTGCTCCGGCAAAGGCGGTAAACACAATCACCCCTGCACCTAGGAATTTGCCATAGCTCAAACTCTCGCCAAAAATCCCTTGAGGAGCGTTTTGGAATAATGCCCCAAATAGGATTAGCCACATTAGGGGCTGGATAATACCAGCCATTAAGGTAGAAGGACGCCGTTGCAGCTGAATAAACAGGCGTTTGGTTAGGGCAAGGGTTTCTTGGATAAATTCACTTACACCAGGAGTATCATTGACTGGGATTGGTGCAGTAAGGTCTGGTTGCCAGTTAAATTGGGATTTAGGAGGGGTAAGGGTTTTACTCATATTCATTCGTGGAATAGATTCTTACAATAGTTGGAGCAATCTTTATTAACCCTGTTGAGAGGGCAGCTTTTGAAGCAAGAATTATGGCGGTTATCTAGGTTCTATTTTAAAGAATCCCTTTATAATTCAGTCGTTGTTTTTTTCCTTAAACCAATCTCACCCAATTTATTATGATATCAAAAATACTGGTGTTGATTTCTCTATCCATCAACAATGGAATTATGAAAGTGGATGCCAAACTGTTTTTAATAATCTTTAGTTATGGCTTGGGTTGCACGATTTAATTCATGTTATGAATCAATTTCAACCTTATTTTATTGATGGATAATCTGGCTTTTTTGTTACTTGGTTACTTCGGAGAGTAACAAAAGATTGATATTGCTTATGCATCAAAGATTGCACCGATGCCAGCTGCTACCAAGAATCCAAGACTATAACCCATAGCGTTAGTCTTGGACTATGTCAATTACTGCTCTGTGCCCTCAAGCTTCCGGACTACAATCATGCCACGGGAGCGTGACGAGGAACTATCCTTGTCTACGCAAGCCTTATACATTTGCTCTATAGGACATTTCCAAAAGCGTGTGTACTTCTTGGGATTGGTGTCGGCGACAGTCAGTTCTTTGGTAGTTGAGTCGTAGTCTGCCACCAAGGAGAAGTGACCCCCCCCTAAATTGACATTATCGTGGGCGATGCTAACACTGAAGTTTAGGATGTGGATATCCTTGTTATCCGAGACTGCCCTTTCAACTTCCTTGATAAAGACATCAAGTGTCATGCTCGGTTTGTCGAAATGCTCCATGATTACAGAGAACGGTAATTTAGCACCCTCGACGTACTTGGTTAAGGTGTCATAGGTCTCAGCAAGGGTCATCCCGTCATCTAGAACCGAGGCAATCGGCAGTCTGGTTACGTAGAATATATCGTCAATAGTCGTTGGACATTCTAGTGCTGTCAATGCATAAGCGATCGCAGTGACGTTGCAGCAGTTAATGGGCTGCTGAAACTCAATCATTTTGATATTTTCGAGGTCTTTGCTCATTGGATTCCTCTAATTTTCGTCTTTTTCCTGATTAATTTATCTAAATTAGAATATTAACCGGATTTGGTATTATATCCTGTTACTACTATATGTCTATATCTATTTGCAGTAATAATGTCAAGGGTTTGTTAAGGATTTCGGCAGTGAGCGAAATCCTTAACTTGGGAAGTCCATGTATCTGCACGCTTACTTGATCAGGTTGAGGCTTCGGACTTACTTTTCCCAAAACTCCTGAATAGTTAACCTAGACATCAGTTATTGATCAAAGAAGATATAAGAAACTTTGGGTAGAGAATCTACCCATCTTTCCCCTCTACCCTATCTCTCCTTTAGGCCATATTTTGTTTCCGCTCTGCCTTGAGATCCCGTTTCCCAGCCTGAGCCAGTTCAGCATCCATCAGGGTTTTACCTGTGGCAGCTAGGTAGACATCATCTAGGCTAGGTCGCGACTGAGCAATCCCAAAGGTTGGTAAACTAAGGTCTTTTAACGCTTGCTGAATGATCATTAAGGCATTGCTTTGGGGTTTAACCACAAGGTTAAGGGAATTCCCCTGATTGCTGTTAATAATCACCTCTCGCACAAAGGGCAGAGACTGCAGCATATGTTTGGCTTGCTTGGCTTCTTCAATGGGGGAGAATTCCCGGATGCGCAGGGTAATGCGATCGCCTCCAACACTATCCTTTAACTGAGATGGTGTCCCCTCAGCTATGATCAACCCTTTGT
>NZ_JAAHHU010000522.1:0-2947 GCF_010672095.1 Moorena sp. SIO3I6
CTCGCTGTATTAATTCATCTTGTCCTGCTATTGTTAAGGGCACTCTCACCCACTGGGCAAGTCGTAATGCTCTTGATATTAATGGTTTGGGGGAAAAGATTGTAGAACAATTGGTAGACCAAGGCTTAGTGACATCTGTTGCTGACCTTTATGATTTAACCCTAGAGCAGCTGGTGTCATTGGAGCGTATGGGGCATAAGTTAGCCCAGAAGTTGCTAAATGCGATCGCAAAATCCAAAACCCAACCTTGGTCACGAGTCCTTTATGGGTTAGGGATTCGTCATGTGGGTAGTGTCAATGCTCAAACCCTTGCCCAGACTTTTCCTACCATTGAGCAGTTGGCTCAAGCAACCGTCACCGATATTGAGGGAATCTACGGCATTGGACCAGAAATTGCTCAGTCTGTCTGGGGTTGGTTTCAGATTTCCAGCAACCAGACCTTGATTACTCGATTGCGAGAAGCGGGTTTACAGTTAGAAGCCTCTACTAAAACTAGAGCGCTAGATAAAACCCAACCCTTAACCGGAAAAACCTTTGTGATTACTGGCACTTTGCCTACCCTCAAGCGTAGTGAAGCGAAAGACTTGATTCAAAACGCTGGTGGTAAGGTTACTAGTTCAGTTAGTGCCAAAACTGATTATTTGGTGGTTGGGGAAGATGCTGGTTCTAAGTTAGAAAAGGCTAAAGAATTAGGAATTACCCAATTAAGTGAATCCCAGTTGTTGGACTTGCTTTAACTGAACCTATTCCAAACAAATCTACGTTAGCGATTCCCGATTCCCGATTCCCGATTCCCGATTCCCGATTCCCGATTTCTTATACTGTGCTTGGTTCAACCGGTCAGGTGATAGGGAGGGAGTAAGCCCAGCAAAAAACCCCGCGTCTGATGACCGGGGAGTGTTGACAGTGTCAATTGAAGGTTTAGCGGTAACGACGCTTGCGTCTGCGAGCGATCGCTTTGCGCTTTTTCTTTTCAATGGGAGTCTCAAAGTGACGTAGACGCTTCATATCAGCAAAAATTCCTGCTTTAGAGACTTGTCGCTTAAATCTACGCAGGGCTGACTCAATACCTTCATTTTCACCGACAACCACTTGGGTCATACTAAATTAATCCTCCTAAATTTGAACAAAAAATTCTACCTATACTATCATACAATTATACTATCTAGCAATATTGCTGATAACAAGACGTGACAGGATATTACCCAGCAGGGTGAATACCCGACAGAATCTGCCTGGGTGATTATACCTTGACACTCCCCGTCCTAGAAGAACGGGGATTCTTGCTTCAACGAGCCAACTTGCTCAACCAGACCGGAATCAGGAAGAGTAGAGGTTGATTCTCCGCAAGCGTTCGGATCAATGATCCAAGTTCCGGTGTGCCCCACCGTACTCAAGGCTCTTGTTCTAATGTTGATGGCGGCGTTGTGGTCTCTGTCTAGTTCGCACCCACACTTGCAAGTATGAGTTCGAGTTGATAGCGACTTTTTGACCACTTCACCACAACTAGAACAGTTCTGGCTAGTGTAGGCAGGATTAACTGCAACGGTTATTCTGCCAAACTTGACGCCAAAGTGCTCCATCCATTTTCGGAACTGATACCAACCTGCATCATTAATAGACTTAGCAAGACAATGATTTTTTGCTAGATTTTTTACTCTTAAGTCTTGCCTTCGGCACGCTGCGCGAACGTAGGCGACCAAGTCGTTAGACCGGATTACGCAACGTGCGAGTCTCTTGGCATGTTCTTCACGTTGCCTACTTATCTTGAGATGTGTCCTGCCTAATCTATTAACGGCTTTTTTACGGTTGGATGAGCCTTTCTTTTTTCGGGATACTCGACGCTGATAGAACTTAAGGCGCTTTTCTCCCTTTCGATAAAACCTTGGGTTAGGTTCAGTATTCCCATCAGAATCAGTGTAAAAATCTTTAAGTCCTACATCCAGTCCGATAGTTTTACCGGTTGATTCTAATTCTTCATTGATATCGACTGAAACGCAGAACTGGACATAGTACCCATCTGCTCGCCAAACTATTCTAACCCGCTTAATTTGTTTCTTATCAAAGCGCCACAAGTCCCATTTACCCTTGAGTTTAAGCTTCCCAATTCCTTTTTTATCTGTGAAAGTGATTGATTTTTTATCAGGGGACAATTTCCATCCTGATTGCTTATACTCAACCGATCTCACCTTTTTCTTGAACTTGGGAAACCCTTTCTTTCCGGGTACCTTTTTCTTGCAATTGTCGTAAAATTTCGCGATTGATGACCATGCTCGTTCGGACGCGGCCTGACGAGCACTAGAGTTCAACTCATTAGCAAAAGGAAACTGTTTGGCCAAAACCTTGCAATATTTGCTAAGGTCGTACTTCCCAGTTCCTTTGTTGTCCAACCACAAGCGAATACAGCTATTACGGATAAACTTCACTGTCCGAATAGCTTCGTCTATAGCTGAATATTGGTGTTTTTTGCCCCATGCTTTGAACTCTAGAATGATCATTGACCTAAGGTCACGCTCCGCGAACGAAGATCGATCTGTTTCGATAAACTCCAAAATTAACATGCTTGGCGACAACTGTCAATATAGATTCTAAAAAAAAAAGCCGTCCTAGAAGGACGGGGCTTTAAACCCAATATTTTTGGTAAAAATACTGGGATAAAAAAATTATTTAAAAAATTAGGGTTGATTAAGATGAAGGTAAGCTATAAGCTATCAGCAGCTAGCTATCAGCTATAAGCTATCAGCAACCAGCTATTATGCAAAGGCTGACGGCACCTTAAGTAGCGTGGCTGAACGCGCACGCATGAGCTAAAAGCTCAGGGCTGACGGCTGACGGCTGACGGCTGATTGCTTACGGATGAAGTTTAGCGATCGCATTTTCAATCAACTCAACTCCTTGCTCAACCGTCTCTATTCTACTGAGTTTCTTACGCAATTCCCCTGCTCCA
>NZ_JAAHHU010000523.1:0-2946 GCF_010672095.1 Moorena sp. SIO3I6
ACTTTTTTAATCTAATTTTTTTCATAGACGTTTAAGTCGTTAGACCAAATTACGCAATATGCATCTGATACATATTTTTTACGTTGCCTACTTATTTTTAGATAGTATTTATCTAGCTTTTTAGTTTATGGTTTATAATATATAAATAACACGCTCTGTGAAAACTGTCAAGTTTTAGCTGAAAAAGAAAGCCGTCCTATAAGGACGGGGCTTTAAACCCAATTTTTTCGGTAACCGATAAATCCTGATCAGTCTCATCCTCGCCGATAAAATATCCCCTCAACTCCTCTCTGAGAATGGCTCGCGCCTGGGAGATGCGCTTGCAGACATTCTGGTAGGAAATCTCTTGCTGTTGGGCTATCTCTCGATAAGACAGTTCTTGATAAAAATGCAAGATAAACGTCTGGTGCAGCCGAGCAGGTAAGTTATCAATCGCACTGCTGATAGCAATCTTTTTCTCGTCTGTTTCCAAAACCCTTTCTGGGGTATCGTCACAGGAAACTAGTCCTTTTTCCTCTGGAATCCCTTCTATATCCTCAACCTGGTTCGCGCTGCGACAATGTTCTCGATGAATATCCACGCAGAGGTTATGAGTCAGCTTTGTCAGCCAAGCCTTAAAATTAGAGATTTTCCGCCCAAACTTTTGCACCTTCTCCCATGCCTTGATCATCGCCCGACTCAGGGCATCTTCAGCATCGGTAGGGTTTCCACCCATCCACCTGAGACAGCGATGATAGAGATAATCTTGATATTGCTGCCATTGCTGCTAAAACTCTTTCTCTGAAACGTGATGAGATTGGCCCAATGCAGTAGAACTGGCTTCTAATTGAATATCTGACATCATAATTGATCAACACAATGGTGTATGCTCTCCACGGGAGTCCAGGGCTGATTTGTATAGCACTACGCATTAAGGTTAGGACATTGATACAAGCTGAAAAGCTCTTTTACTCAACTTTTGCCTTTTGCCTTTTGCCTTTTGCCTTGCGCGTAGCGCTATACTCGACATTTTTGACCTCGATTACCCGATCACCATGTGATATTACTTCTGCTTTTAGTCTCTTAATCTCATAAAACTCATGTAAAAACTCATATAAAAACTCATATAAAAACTCATGTAAAAACTCATGTAAAAACTCATGTATAGAGTTTTTATATAGGTTGTAAACAAAATTTTTGCTCAAAAAGGCAAGATGCAAGAGGCGAAACGCAAGAGGGGCAAGAGATTCAAAGTTTTATTGTCCAATCAAAAAAGACCATATACGTTTACATCTCAAATATAAACCCTATATACAGTGGAAAGTCGGGAGTCAACAGAAGCGGTAAATGGGGAGAATTATCTCTATATACCCATTTACCGCTTCTAAAAATCTGACGAAATCGCGTTTATACAACAAAATCAATGGCTGTGAAGCGCAAAAACCACTATTTTGCCTATTATTATCTGCTATAATAGCGTTTATCATAGCTATGAGGTACACATTATTTTTTCCCTCTTCCCTCTTCCCTCTTCCCTCTTCCCTCTTCCCTGCTCCGAAGTCCCTGCTCCGAAGTCCCTGCTCCGAAGTCCCTAAAAACCAGAGATTTGTACCTCATGGGTATAAGACTTGCTATATCTGCTATTATCTGCTATTATCACACTCCCCTGTCAGGGATTCCCAGTAGGGAGCATGTCAAATTTGCAGAACAAATGTACTAAAATAGCTCATAACTGCTACTTACGCCCCAAAAACACTGTAATTCAAGCGTTTGTAGTTCAAGTGTTCTTACAAAATTGACCTGCTTCCTTCCCAGGAATACAACTAGTTAACAATATTTAATAGTCACCTGGAAATTATATATGGTACTATCACTTACGGTTAGGATAATAAATCAAAGGAGGAAAGTAAGCCTTGAATGCCTGCCATCTCGGTAAGCTCCCTACTCGCAAGAAACGGGCAAGATGCCCGTTCCACCGAGAGGAGTGATGTTATCCCTTTAATCGAATGGTAGCTGACCAGCCTTAGTTATATAAACTAGCTGATCGCTAAGAGTTGAAATTCCTAAATCTTGGTGCATTTCCGGATTTAATTGGAATTAAACTAATACAGTAGTAAAGCGGCTGAATCAAGACTAGCTCTATAGTCGTAAATTATGATTTATGGGTATGATTGATACCCACCAATATTGGGCATCATCCAATATTGGGCATCATAGGAAATAACTAGTTATTAAACCTCCTATGGTTAACGGGGATTCAATTGACCAGTCAACAGCTCTAAAATTGCTGGGTCATTCAGGGTAAAAGCATCTATGTTTGTTTTGGTTGATTCCTATATATATATAGGAATGTTTGTAAATTAAATAAACACTCCTCAACACTATAGTTTTTGGATACCAAAAGGGTATAGCCAGACTCCTATGATTTGTTTCGGTGTGTCACGTTTGATCGAGCACTTAAAAGGTGCTTCTTGATAAATTGCGGTGACCTTTTAAATGAATCTTGACCGTATCCTAGAAATTGTTGACCGTCAACTAAAAGATAGCCAACATCGACCCCTTACTTCCATAGAAGTAATTATGCTGGGTGGGGTTTGGCAGTATAGAACTTATAACCAAATTGCCCTCGAAGCAGGTTATAGTCCAGGGTACCTTACCAGTGTCGTTGCTCCAGAGTTGTATCAGCGACTCTCGGAGGTGATTGGCCAGCGGGTAAGCAAGAAAAACTGTCGGGTGCTGCTGGAGTCTTATGCCACTGCCCAAACAGCCGCAGAGACAAACCCTTTTCAGGCAGATCTGGTGTTGCCAGAGCTGACGGGAAATGCTGCCAATGAAACCCCTGAGATACTACCTTGCTATCCCAGTGGCTCAATCCCTATCAACTCTCCCTTTTACCTAGAACGCTCTTCCCTTGAGGAGCAAGTTTATCAAGAAATCAAGAAACCGGGAGCGTTAATCAGGATTAAA
>NZ_JAAHHU010000524.1:0-2945 GCF_010672095.1 Moorena sp. SIO3I6
TACTGAATCAGCCTTCTGAGGATATTTTGAATTCATTTGCTCAACAAATGGAACAGTTTAAACCAATGAAAAAGGATGGATTTAAGTCAACCCAAATAGCGACTTTCAAGGCTTTAGTGCGTATGATTGAGCGCATCGATCCATCCTATAAGGAGTGATAGCACTACAACAGACAATAAGAAACTTCTTTCATCTTAGACTCAAGATCAAGGGCAATTGTGGTCAACATTTGTGCTGGTGTCAGCCCTGAGAGACTCGTGAGAAAGGGCAAACCAAAACACGTACTGATTCTCGGCGCTGGCATAGCCGGACTGGTATCGGCCTACGAACTGATGCGAGCGGGTCACAATGTAACAGTGTTGGAAGCCCGTCTCCGACCAGGTGGGCGCATTCTAACGTTCCGGGAACCCTTTGCCGATGGGCTTTATGTGGAAGCTGGGGCGGCTCGCATCCCCGAAAATCACCACTGGACTCTCAAATACTTAGACCATTTCGGTCTGCAAGTGGCACCCTTTTATCCAGACAAACTGGATTTTGTCCATTACTTGCAGGGTAAGCGGCTTAGGGTCAAGAGTGGTACAGAGGTCAAGTTGGGTCAATATCCTCTTGATCTTACTCCCGCAGAAAGGGAAATGAGATTAGAGGAAATAGTAAAAAAGGTTTGTAGACCGCTTTTTACAGAACTCGGCGATCCTACCTCCCTTGAGTGGCCTCCCGAACCTTTAAGGAAGTACGACCAGCTCACAGTAAGAGAGTTTATCGATAGTCAGGGTATCTCCCCCCAGATTGCTAGGATGTTCGGGTTCGGTTACCTGGATTTTGCCAAAAACAATGTTTCTGTACTTGAGATCTTGCGTTTGATGGCTCTCGGAGTCAGTGAAAAGCAGATGTTAAAGATTGTCGGAGGGGCAGATCAACTAACAAATGCTTTTGCAAACCATTTGAAAGATAAGATCCACTACGGAGCAGAAGTTGTGGAAATCGAAAGCGATCGCTCTCAAGTCCGTGTCGCCTATGTTCAAGGAGGAGTGACCCAGACCATGGCAGCAGAATACCTGATTTGTACCCTTCCCTTCAGCGTCCTGCGCCACCTAAAAATTACTCCATCCTTATCGGAGAAAAAAAACCGGGCAATTCAGGAAATATCTTATCTTTCCTTGTCCCGTATCTTCTTGCAAGTCAGGAAACGTTACTGGTTAGACCAGGGGTTGAACGGTTTTGGTTTAGCAGACTATCCCACTGAACTCTGGCACTCCAGTTTCGATCTACCCCAACAAAGGGCTATATTGGTTTCCTATATGAAGGGAGAGCCATCGCAGAGTCTGGCCACCATGAGTGAAGCAGAACGAATAGAATATGCGATCGCCCAATTAGAACCCATGCTTCCTGGTCTAGAGGAGTATATTGAAGGTGGTCTATCCGTATGCTGGGATGAAGATAATTGGGCAAAAGGTGGACATGTTCTGTTGAGTGCTGGACAAGTAACTGGACTACTGCCACATACTGCTAATCCTGAAGGGCGCATACATTTTGCGGGCGAACATACCTCCCCTTGGCACGGCTGGAAGGTGCCTTAGAATCAGGCTATCGTGCCGCAATCGAGATTAACAACATTTTTTAGCAGCAACTAGCTAGCACAACTTATTTCTTCTTTCAAGCAAGCCATAACTAGTAAAAATTATGTCAATAAAAACCAAAATATTAAAGTTTGTTAAAATCTATCAATCTCATTTAACTTTAAGACAAAAAACTATAGTAATAATCGCACTCATAGTGTGGAGTATTTGGCTGAATACCCTTGGTATACAAGAGGCAATAGCATATTGTTACAATCATTGGGAGATTGCTTTAACAATGATGTTTGGCTCTATAATTGCTGGAGGAACAAGTATTGGTGGAGGAGCAGTCGCTTTTCCTGTATTTACTAAATTGCTAAATGTTTCACCTCATGATGCTAAGGTATTTTCCCTAGCAATTCAAAGTGTTGGTATGAGTGCCGCCTCAGTAGCAATTTGGGTGACAAGAATTAGGGTGGAGTGGCGGACGATCATTTGGGCTAGCATTGGAGGAGCATTTGGTATTTGGATTGGATTAGCTTTTTTTTCTCATTTTTTTCCCCCAGATATGATCAAGATGTCTTTTACCATGATGATCGCTAGTTTACCCTTTAGTTTAATCATGTCAGGAAAGAAAAGACAATACTATTTACAAGTCAATAATTGGAGTTTTATAGAACGAGTAATATTCTTTTTTACTGGGCTATTGGGAGGAATAATGAGTTCTTTAGTCGGCAATGGAATTGACATTTTAACATTTTCTGTAATGGTACTTTTATTTCGTATCAGTGAGAAAGTTGCCACTCCTACCTCGGTTGTTTTGATGGCTATAAATGCTGTAATAGGATTTACTTTACAAGTGTTTTTTATCAAAGATTTTACTGATCCGGCGCTTAGTTATTGGCTAGCTGCAGTTCCTGTAGTTGTTATCGGTGCTCCTTTAGGAGCTATGTTTTGCAGCCTATTACGTCGCCAAACTATTGTCAATATTCTTATTGGTCTAATCTTGATTGAGTTGATCACTTCTTTCCTCATAATTCCCTTGAAAGTCACAACTATTTCTGTGAGCTTAATAATATTTATCTTGTTCTCTTTGCTCAATTACTGGATGTATTACACTGATATTTATGCAATAAAATTTACGTCTAAAAATAATGATTAAATTCAATAGTAATACTCCGATAATAAATAATATTAAATTAGACAGTAACGTGGGGGAAGAACTTTTCGCTCAGTACGATCCATTTGGGAGCTATCGTGCAATGCAATTAGCTACCAGGAGAACCCCTTGGTGGAATTTATTCGTAGCCAAACTAATAGATTGGACTATCTTTAGAGTAGCATTATTACCTTTACCACTTGCGCTAGTATCAAGCGTTTTTTTGGTAA
>NZ_JAAHHU010000525.1:0-2942 GCF_010672095.1 Moorena sp. SIO3I6
GTCTGCAACTGAAGAACTTTAAAGCACGGTTGAGTTTCCGTGACCCGGCCTCGGATAAGTATATTGGTTCCGATCAGGCTTGGGAAAAAGCCCAAGGAGCAATTCGCCGTGCTGTGGATACCTTGGGGATGGAATCCTTTGAAGCACCAGGGGAAGCGGCATTTTATGGTCCGAAACTGGACTTTATCTTCCGGGATATCCTGGACAGGGAATGGCAGTTAGGAACGGTACAGGTGGATTACAACTTGCCAGAACGATTTGATTTGGAGTATGTGGCAGAAGATGGCACTCGCCAACGCCCGATTATGATTCACCGTGCCCCCTTTGGATCCCTGGAGCGCCTAACTGGGATATTGATTGAAGAATATGGGGGAGACTTCCCCTTCTGGTTAGCACCAGTACAAGCACGATTGTTACCAGTCGGGGACGCACAGTTGCCTTTTGCTCAGGAAGTGGCAGCAAAAATGCGATCGCATGGGATTCGAGCAGAAGTCGATACCAGTGGAGAAAGGCTCGGTAAAGCAATTCGTAATGCCGAAAAGGCTAAAATCCCGGTGATGAGTGTGGTTGGTGCCAAGGAAGTCGAAGCAAACAGTTTGAATATTCGTACCCGTGCCGCTGGGGAATTGGGAATGATGCCCATAGACCATGTTGTAGAGAAGATGGAGCAGGCAAATCGGAATCGGGAGAATTTTTAGACTCTAAAGGAAATAGGGAGTAGCGATGCACCGAGTCAAAACGCGGTGCATCTTTTTGTTGTAAACCTATAACGAGGGGAATGCATCGCTTCTGTCTTATGCCTTGCTGTTATGCATTTTTAATGCATAACAGCTGATCACCACAGGTATGGCAGACCCTATATTTTTAGCAATTTTTCGCTTTATAGAATTCCTATAACTATTTATATTAAGTTTTATGAAGCGACTCAACACTTCTGCTTCCCCATCTTCCTCATCTTGCCTCTTTTATTGCGATCTTAAGTCTTTTCCAACTTTTAACTCAGTGCTATTCCAGTTAAGAAGCTGCTTCCGTAAACATGATGATGTGTAATTCACGGATATCACCAATTTAAAATTTTTAAATTTCAGGTGAAATTTCAGTAATTATCTCTAGGCAAAAGCAGCTTAAATGAAGCAATCCTAGATTAGGACAATAACAATAGTTTAACTAGAAGAGTTAAAACCAGCGAAAAATTAGGGTGCGATCGCTTTAATCTGTTTTAGGCAAAGCTTAAAAGCGATGCAGTGGCCTCATGGGGGTTTAACCCATGAGCCACTGTATCAAGACAAGGTCTGCTCGCACAAAAAATAGCACTACTAATTAAGGAAAAAGCCGTGTTCTCACTAGGGAGATTTACTGACTAACTATGGGGGGTTATCACTTGCATAAAGCACAATCAATTGGGCACACACCGTGCGCCCATAAAGTTTATTTGTGTTTCCGTTTATTTGTGTTTTAATTCCTATCCTTTGAGTAATCTCTCGATACCGGATTTGTCTATAAAAACGTCTTTAGTTTAATTTCTCAATTCTCATTATTCATCGCGGCCAGTCATGAAATCTTTATTGAACTATCTCCAAGCGATCGCACCCGATTTGGGTTCAAAAAGCCTACCCTATCCTCTTTGGAAAATTTTTCCTTGCCAGTTTCCTGGCCATACACTGATTGGCAGTGTGATGTTAGTCAGTACGATCGCAGGTTACGCTACTCCAGTATGGGCTGATGCCCAACTCCAGTTGGTGAAAGTGGCTAATGATGCGGATGGTAATATCATTACGGAAGTTCCATCAGGACAAGAATTTATCTACACCATCCGGGTCTCCTGTAGTGGGGATGAGGACTGCCAGGATGTGGTGATTACTGACCAACTCCCTCCTGAGATTGATTGGTCTTCTAACAATGTCAGCATCCTTCCTGGACGTCCTGCTACTGTCAGCTATGACGAGGATACAGGACTGGCTACCGTTGAGTATAATTCACCCATTCCAGCAGGTTCCCCTGTCAACTTGGAGATTCGAGTCCAGTTTCCCCCCGGTACGACTGTAAACGATATAGAACCAACTAACCTAGCCGAAGGGACAAGTTCTAATACCGAGAATGCCACCTCCAATGCTCTAAACATTAACTCTGATATCGATTCAAACGCTGCGTTAAACAAGTGGACATTGGAGAAAAATCGGGTGATTCCTAGCAATGGTGATCCGGCTCTTGATTCACCAGTGACCTATGAGATTAAGCTTTGCCACGACCAGAATCTTGAGGGTGGTCTAAACCTAGAAAATGTCGTTGTTCAAGATACTCTTCCGGTTGGGTCAAGTTTTCTTAGTGCTACCAATGAGGGTACCCATAACTCAGGGGTTGTCACTTGGAATGTCGGTAACCTCAGTATTCAGAGTGGCAGAAATTGTTTCAACGCACAAGTCTCTGTTGAGTATCCTAGTGCTACCTTCAACACTAGTGGTGCCAATAGTACTGTGATTAACCCAGCTGCCGCAACAGGAGAACTGATTGATGGCACCCCGTTGAACTTAAATGGTGAGGCTGAACATGGTTTTGCAGACCCGAACTATCAAGGCACATTGAATTCTAAATCATTCTCGGGTCAGGTGGCTATTGGCAATGAATTTGAGTTTCGGCTTGACCCAAGAAATACCGGTAATGTACCGATTACTACTCTAACAGTCACTGACGACCTAGATCAAGTCAATGAGGATGGGATTAACCTCTTAGATCAGGTGCGAGTCACTAAAATTAGCACAGGCAGATACAACAATTACACCGGGGATGTGATTGTCCGCTACAAAACTAATCTCAACCCCTTGACAGCCGGTACCTCACACCCTCAGAACACCACCCTCACCATTGGGACGGACATCACCTTAGGAGCAGGGGAATACATTACAGGGGTTGAGTTCGAGTACACCAATGTACCGGTTTTCAAA
>NZ_JAAHHU010000526.1:0-2940 GCF_010672095.1 Moorena sp. SIO3I6
TGGCTAGCGCTAGTGAAGATAAAACGGTGAAACTCTGGAATTTAGATGGC
This sequence comes from Moorena sp. SIO3I6, assembly GCF_010672095.1. Taxonomy (NCBI): domain Bacteria; kingdom Bacillati; phylum Cyanobacteriota; class Cyanophyceae; order Coleofasciculales; family Coleofasciculaceae; genus Moorena; species Moorena sp. SIO3I6. The sequence continues at coordinate 51 of NZ_JAAHHU010000526.1, forward strand.
TCCTTGCTTGACACTCTAGAAGGACACCAGGATCAGGTTTGGGGAGTTAGTTTTAGTCCCGATAGTAAGTTAATTGCTTCTGCTAGTGCTGACGAAACCGTTAAACTTTGGCATTTAGATGGCACCTTAGTCAAGACCTTAGAGGGGCACCAGGATAAAGTTTGGGGAGTCAGTTTTAGCCCAGACGGCAAGCAGATTGCCTCTGCTAGTAATGATGGGACTGTAAAACTTTGGAATCGTGATGGCAAGTTGCTCAATACGTTCAAAGAGCATAATGATGCTGTCAATTGGGTCAGTTTCAGTCCCGATGGCGAGATGATTGCCTCTGCTAGTAGTGATGGCACGGTAAAACTCTGGAATCGTGATGGCAAGTTGCTCAATACCTTGAAAGGCCATAATGGTGCCGTGAATTGGGTTAGTTTCAGTCCTGATGGAACCTTAATCGCATCTGCGAGTAGTGATACAACAGTTAATCTTTGGAGTCGGGATGGACATTTAATTAATACCTTTAAGGGACACAACGATTCGGTATTTGGAGTTAGTTTTAGTCCCGATAGTAAGTTAATTGCTTCTGCTAGTAAAGACAAAACAATGATTTTGTGGAATTTAGATGTGGATTATTTGCTAGATCGTGGTTGTAGTTGGTTGTACGATTATTGGCATCATAACCGTGAAGGTAAGAGGGATCAGCTTTGTGGATTTTAACTGCAAGGGAATAGGGAGTAGGGAGTAGGGAGTAGGGATTAGTGCTATAGTTTATTAACTCTTGACTTTTGCCTATTGCCTATTGCCTATTGCCTCTTCTCCCTGCTCCCTGCTCCCTGCTCCCTGCTCCCTGCTCCCTAAAAACCAGAAATTTGTACCTCACAAGTCGTAGAATTGCTATAAATAATGTGCTAGTAAATACCCCACTCATCAATAATTTTTTCTCTTTCAGAAACCCTCAATTGAGATAGATTTTTACCAAGAGCAGATTCCATTTCAGGGGAGAGAATTATGTGCTGATTTTGGTCAATAGTTATGTGCTTATCTACTTGCTCTTGGGTAAGAATACCCTGGCATACATAAGTTGAGAGTATTTCGAGAACAACCTGAAATGCATTGTAAGGAATAGAAGTTAATTTAAACCCAGGAATATGAATATATTTACCCCCATTTTTATGGTGATATAGATAACGAATAGGATTATCATCCCGTTTGGCAGCATCTACCTCATCGGTAGTTTTTCTACCAGGATAAACTTGAACCGCTTTTTTGAGCTTAATATTTTCCAATCCCTTAGCCCAAGGAATCCAGCGAGAAATATCCTGCTTAATTGTGCTCAACATTTCTGCTTCCGTTCTACCAGTTATTTTTTCAAAATTATCCAACCATTCCCTAGGAATATTTTTCGGAGTTTCAGCCAAGGGGAAGTCTAATTCTGCCTGGTTATATTCTCGACCAGAAAAAATTGCCAGATGATCGTATCCGACTTTAATTATTCCACCATATTGACCTCGAATGAGCATAGTACTATAAAAACTTTTGTCGATTTCTGGAAACTGTTTTTTCAAGTCTGAGGGAATCTTGTATAGTCCATAAACTTTTAGCTTTACTAGATTTCCTTCGATATATTGCTCAAATTTTAGTTCTGGAATCGGAATGCCCAAACCCTTGGCATAACCAGCATTAACTATCGTATCGAAATAAAGTTGATTATTGTGGTTTATCTTTAACTCGAAGTTTTGACTATTGATGGCAATATTACTTACTTCATTATTGTAGTGAATGTCAACAAAATTTTCTCTAACAATAAAATTAAACAGATTGATCATGTGACAAACATATTCGGCAATATTTAAGACAAATTGCCTAACTTTGACTGCACCAGCGATGTCCTGTTTGCCCGCATCGAAATTTCCAAGTAAGGGTTTGATGGCTTCTTGAGCTAGTATCTTTACTAAGTCTTCTGGCTTACCAAAAATAGTTTCATTATGATAGTTTTTTAAATGTTGCTGATAAATCTCAACCAAAGAAGCAGCAACATCTTTATAAGTTATCCCTTCTTGATTAATAGCAGTGTTTCCTATTTCATTAGGTACTAAATAATTAACATGGCTATCTACAAAAACATACTCAGGCATTAATTTTTTAAATAAAATACTTTGTTTGAATAAATGTTCCAGTGTCTTTTTATGTGCACCATAAACAAAATGATGCAAAATACCTGTATTATTGAGAGAAGCTCCATTTTTATTAAAAATTTTTGATTCAGCTTCAAAAACCGATACTTTAGCGATACCTAATCTAGCTAAGATACATGCTGTTGATACTCCCATAGCACCGGCTCCAATAATGGCTATATTTTGTCTTTGCTGAAGTGGTAGATTAAATACAGTTTCTAGCATGTTTATCTAGGGCAATCCCATCTAAATTAGGTTAAAATAGAAGCAAACGTGATTGGACTTCTTTTCCATGAGACTTCTCATTTTTGCTTGCTTCAAGGAGCATAGCAACGGAGTCGGAACGTTGATTTTATTTAAAGGGGCTACTTTTAGTATTTATGGTTACTTCAATTGTTCTCTATGGCTGGGATCACAGTTTAGGGTGTGGAATGTGGATTAAAATTTACTAAGTCCGATTGTGATAATTGCTTTATTCACTGCTGTTACTTTAACTCATAAGTCTTATAATTGCTATATACTTTTTAACTATTGCCTCTATTCCTCTCCTGGGAGGGGTTAGGGTGTGTTTTTAAAGTTTTCCGCAAGATTATGATCCCCCCCAGCCCCCCTTAAAAAAGGGGGGAGCCATACTCAAAGTCCCCCTTTTTTAAGGGGGATTTAGGGGGATCTCCGAGGCAAGAAAACACGACCTAGGGGTGGGTTCCTCTTGCCTATTGCCTATTGCC
>NZ_JAAHHU010000527.1:0-2938 GCF_010672095.1 Moorena sp. SIO3I6
TGAAAACCGCTGTAAATTCCCATCCACCAAAGCTACACAAAAACGTAATATAAATCCTGATATAAATCTTCCTACCCCCACTCAAAACTATGTTCTTTTAACCTCCTGCTTGCGGGTTCTAATCGGTACAGGCTTGTGGTGTGGCATAGAAACCCTGTGGAGTATGAGTCCCCTGTACTGGTCTGGCTTATCCTATACCCAAAGTCCCCATAACCTGATAATTTTGCACCTCGGTCAATTATCTGGTCCAATAACAGTTACAGCAGCTATTGTCGCGGTCAATGGTTTAATTGCTGAAAGCGGGTTAACCCTTAATCAGTTGTTCGCGTTCGCGCAGCGTCGGCTTTGCCGAAAGCGTGGCCTTTTGGCCAAGGTTGGCAGGTTGAACGTTGGCAGGTTTAATGTTGACAGGTTTAATGTTGACAGGTTGAAGGTTGACAGGTTGAAGGTTGGCAGGTTTAACGTTAATCAGTTGTTCGCGTTCGCGCAGCGTCGGCTTTGCCGAAAGCGTGGCCTTTTGGCCAAGGTTGGCAGGTTTAACGTTGGCAGGTTTAACGTTGAAAGTGATCACAACAAGCTTGAACCTTCAACCCCTCAAAACCTTCAACCTTCAACCCCTCAAAACCTTCAACCTTCAACCCCTCAAAACCTTCAACCTTCAACCCCTCAAAACCTTCAACCTTCAACTCCTCAAAACCTTCAACCTTCAACCCCTCAAAACCTTCAACCTTCAACCCCTCAAAACCTTCAACCTTCAACATTAAACCACTACAAACCTTTAACCCTTTTCGGTATAGCAATCGGGTTATTAATTAGCTTACATCTGCTGGGATGGTTACTGTATAACCAACCAATTGAGCAATCAAAAGATTCTGCTATTAAAGTCGGTATTATTCAAGGAAATATCCCCAATGAAATCAAACTTTACTCCGCTGGCTGGCAGCGTGCTATAAAAGGTTACACTACTGGATACCAGACATTGGCAGATCAAAAAGTAGACGCAGTGCTAACTCCTGAAACTGCCTTACCTTTTCTTTGGGAAGAACAGGTTCGCACTGTTAGTTCTTTCTACTCAGCAATTTTAGATAAAGGGGTTTTAGTTTGGGTAGGAGGCTATGGGCAAAGAGGGCGTAGCCTTACCAATAGTTTGTTTACTGTCACCGGTACTGGTGAGACCTTCAGCCGTTACGATAAGGTGAAATTAGTGCCCTTAGGAGAATATATTCCTTTTGAAGAATTCCTAGGACGTTTAATTGACCGATTATCCCCTCTTGATGCTCATTTAGCAGCAGGTAAACCTGACCAGTTATTAGAAACACCTTTTGGTCAAGCAGTGGTAGGAATTTGTTATGAGTCAGCTTTTCCCGAGCACTTCCGCTATCAAGCTGCCGCTGGTGGGCAGTTTATCCTCACTGCATCCAATAATGCCCATTACAGTAATACAATGCCTGCCCAGCACCATGCTCAAGATGTAATGCGCTCCATTGAAACAGATAGGTGGACAGTTAGAGCAACCAATACCGGCTATTCCGGTATTGTAGACCCCCATGGTAAAACACTATGGCTATCGGGGATTAATACCTATGAGTTGCACGCAGATACGATTTATCGACGACAGACTCAGACGTTGTATGTGCGCTGGGGGAATTGGTTGACTCCGGTGTTATTAGGGTTAGGGGGAATTGGCTGGTTGGTGTTGGGTTGGTTTGGAGTTAGTGTTGGCTTGGTAAATTGAGCACCGTTGGATTTAATTTGCCTATTTGATTGACAGGCTATCTTCGCCAGTGTTATTTTACTGAACTGAGTGTCCAAAGTGACTTAACTTTGCTAATGGCACAGGTAATTCTCAACTTGAGTCTTACAAAACGTCGGATGCACTCACTGAGCCGTTGAACAGATACATCGAACTCTTGGTTTTCCCATCGATTTAACCAGGAAACTACATATAAGGAGACCATTATTTATGAAAACAAAACATATTGCTATGTGGGCTTGTCCGAGAACTCGTTCAACTGCAATAACACGAGCCTTTGAGCAGATTGATGATTGCATTATCTATGATGAACCTCTACACCATTTCTGTTTTTTTAATATGGCTAATGACTACGAGAATGAGATCAAAGATTTTCCATCAGACTATTTAGTAAAATATCCTAACACTAATTACTCAAGCATCATTGAAAAATTAACTGGCGATCTACCAGAGGGAAAATCTTTTTCGTTTCAAAAACATCTGTCATATCATCTTATTCCAGGATTTGACAAAAGTTGGATATCTAAAGTTAAAAATTTCTTTTTAATTAGAGATCCAAGAGAAACAGTTACTTCATACTGGAAAGTCAAAAAAGCTGGAGGTTTTAACTGGGAAGAGTCAAAATCTTTCCTAGGCTGGGAAGAACAGTATAACCTATTCAAACAAATTCAGGATATAACCAAAGAAAAGCCTTTAGTCATTGACTCAGGAGATTTATTAAAAAATCCTCGAAATTATTTGAAAAATTTATGCGAAAAATTAGGGATTGATTTTTCCGAAAAAATGATTCGTTGGGAGCAAAAAAAAACTAGCATTATATCATGGGAGAATTCAATTTATGAACAGTTTAGTAAAAATGTTATTAATTCTAGTGGCTTTTTTGATAAACCTCAAGAAATTAATATTCCAGATCTATTAGTGCCTTCTATTAAGAAGTTTATGCCATTTTATGAAGAAATGTATAAAGATCGTATGATTGTTTAGTTTTTTTTTAGTTCAGTTATAGCAATTATCGGTCGAGGGAGGTAAATCTAAAATTATGAAAAGCCTTGTTATGCCCCAGGGTAATCGCATCTAATTTGGTATAAATTGTACTTGACAAAAAAAACGGTTGCATGAACAAGTCCTTCATCTCTCATCAAGGGTAACCTAGGATGTGTAAAGGGTTGTATTTTCTCGTCACTC
>NZ_JAAHHU010000528.1:0-2936 GCF_010672095.1 Moorena sp. SIO3I6
CTTCATCATGATTACTAAACAGGTTCCCTTACCTGGTTCAGAAAGCAGCTAAATCGCCTTAGTATCAGTCAAAAGATTGCCTATGGGTATGGTATTGCCCTTGGGATTGCTGTCCTGGGAACAACCGTTGGACTCCTGATTGGCAATGGGTACCAAAACTATGCTCAGAACTTAAGAGAAGATACCTTAGAAGAAAGTGAGCTTCTCATGGACTTGCAACGTTACCTGCTGGAAATACAAATACACCATCAATACTTCGCTGTTATGTTCCAGCAACCAGAGCTTTTTCATGAAGAGTATTCTCGTTTTAAAAAGCATTCCCGATTAGCCCAGCAAAACTGGTTGGCATTAAAAGAGTCTTACAAAAATTCAGAGGTATATGAGCTACCAGAGGAAGTTGAACTTTTAAATAACCTTATCAAAAATTATGACAGCCTAATACAAGTCTACACCCAACGTATAGAGGCACTATTGCGGCAAATTGATCCGTCGAATTTGACCCCAGAACACATCGAGAAAGCCCAAAAAAAGTTTTTAGATTTAAGCAAGAGTCCTTTAGGGCTCAACCTCAGAAGTTTCGTCTATGATCTTGAGGAAATAATAGAGGAAGTTGAGGAGGAAATACCACATGCCAAAGCTGTGCTAGAGGCTTCTGAAAGGCTTCGGACTCGAATCATTTTGATAACCATGATCCTATCAATTTCAACTGCAGCCCTATTAGCCTTCTATACCAGTAAAACACTGTTAGCAGCTCAAGATGTAGAAATTCAACGTCAACAGCTCCTGAGCGAAGAATTACAAGTAGCTAAAGAAACCGCTGAAATTGCCAACCGTGCTAAAAGTGAGTTCCTGGCCAATATGAGTCATGAACTGCGCACTCCCCTCAATGGCATCCTCGGTTATACCCAAATCCTCCAACGCTCTAAAATCATCAGTGCTGAGGAACTCAAGGGCATCCGTGTCATCCACCAATGTGGCAACCACCTATTGACCTTGATTAACGATATTTTAGACATTTCTAAAATCGAGGCCAAGAAAATGGAACTGTACCCAAGGAATTTTCATTTTCCCTCCTTTCTAGAAAACCTAGTTGACATCTGCCGTATCCGCGCTGATCAGAAGGAAATTTCCTTTAGTTACCAACCCTTTGCTCAACTCCCCAATCACATTTATGCCGATGAAAAACGCCTGCGACAAGTACTAATCAACTTACTGGGTAATGGGATTAAATTTACTGACACTGGAGCAGTGACTTTCAAGGTAAATGTACTGGAGTCAAAGCCCTTAACAACAAAGGAAGACAAAAAGCCAAACCACCATGGACTGATCAGAACAATTCGGTTTGAAATTGAAGACACCGGTATTGGTATGAGTCCGGAACACATCGAACGCATAGTGTTGCCCTTCGAGCAGGTGGGGAATCCCTTAAGTCGAGCCGAAGGCACCGGATTAGGATTAGCGATTACTCAGAAACTGCTTGAGATGATGGAGTCTACGTTGGAAGTGCAAAGCCAGCTGGGTGTTGGTAGTGTATTTTGGTTCGATTTGGAGTTGCCAGAAGCCACAGAAGTAACTGATGTGATTGTTCCTGATCAGACAATTATTGGTTTCCTTGGCATTGAGCGCAAAATTCTGGTAGTGGATGATAAACAAGAAAATCGCTGGGTACTGGTGAATCTGCTCGCTCCCCTTGGCTTTGAACTCGAAGAAGCAACCAATGGTAAAGAAGGTTTGCAGAAAGCTAAACAGTTCCAACCGGATCTGATTATTACGGACTTGTTGATGCCACAGATGGATGGTTTTGAGATGAGCCGACGGTTGCGAGAATCCTCCCAATTCTCATCAGTGCCACTGATCGCTTGTTCCGCCAGTGTGTTTGATGATCACCAGCATCACAGTATTGAGGCGGGAGCCGATGATTTTCTGCCCAAGCCAGTAGAGTCAAAAAAGCTATTAGAGAAGTTGCGGAAATATCTGAAACTAGAATGGCTTTATGAAGGAGAAGAAGATAAAGATAAAAACCTAAGCACCAAGGCACCATCCCCCCTCAAAACTGAAAACTCGATAGTGCCGCCCTCAAAAGAATCACTAGACCAGCTGTACGATCTGGCTAAGACTGGCTTAATTAGCGAGATTTTAAAACAAGTTGAAATTCTCGAAAAATCTGATGATAAGTTAATCCCATTTAGCCAACATCTCCGTCAATTAGCCGAAGACTTTAAACTCAAGAAAATCCGACAGTTTATTCAGCAATATCGGGAGCAATAATTATTATTGCAAAGGGAGTAGGGAATAGGGAAAAAATCCTGTATAACTCATTAGGCTAAAACCAGCTATAAAATCATTAATTATTTTGTTAATTAAAAAACCATAAAACCAGGCATAAAACTCTATATTGTGTATAGCAATCTGTGTAATAATTTTGATAATTTTTGTTCCCTAGTTCCTAGTCCATGGTCCATGGTCCCTACTCCCTGCTTCCTGTTCCCTTTGCTATAGGATTGATTCATAACTAAATTATACACAATATATATAGTTGCGGCAGCAGAAGTAGTGACTATTTTTTTTACAAAAAAAATAATACTACAGTTTTTTTGTAATTAAAGGGAACAATTAAAGGGTAACAGTGAACAGAATACTTTTTAAAAACTAGCAAAAACTCAACTAGTTAATCGGAGCAATGAAAACTATCAAAAAAATTAGCCCTATAGCCGAATTAAACTACTTTTTAGCTATTTTTATACCTTTAACGATAGGGATAGGAAGTTTTCTAGTGCTCATGCATCGCACCGAGGTTAAGGTTGACACAACCGAAGTCAACCTTAATGAAATTCGTAATGTTGAGATGGCAGCTCAAGGAGCAGCTAGTGATTTCCATGTCATTGAATCAGACTTGAGATTCCTAGCCAATCAAAATGAGTTACGGGCAATGTTAA
>NZ_JAAHHU010000529.1:0-2932 GCF_010672095.1 Moorena sp. SIO3I6
GTGTGGCAAGTATGGCTAGAAATTGATGATGAGTATCAGTTAGTGACCGAAGAACCCAGCAAACCGACAGCAGAGGCTATTGAGCAAATTATACTTAAGGCAAGTCTAGTTAACACAACTAGCCCAGAAGATGCTCAAAATATACCATCTGCCCAAAAAAAACAGTCGTTCTTCTCAGGTATCCAGAAATTCTTAAATGCTCTGAGTCGTTGAACTCACAGTTGAACTGAGATATGAAAAACGTTATTAGAAATCTAGCTAGCGAGGCAAGAAAACCTCGTCTGTATAGATTCGGGAGTGTTAAGCTACCTCTTGGCTAGTCAGTGATATTAAATTTTAGAACTATCATAGAGGAGTAACTTAGTTGACGATTTGCGGTACAAAACGATACGATCATTATGTCGTCAAAGGTAGCTCGGTGACTAAGTACATCAAACTCGCCAGTTGCTGCTGAGTGAGTCGGGGTCAATGTCAGAACGTGAGCTTGATGGGAAACGGCAGGGATAATCAAAGCCATTAAAACTCCATGACTGACAGCGCCGATCTGCTCGCTTAGTATCAAACCAAAATGAAGAATGACCCAGACTTATGCAACGAGCCTTCAAGACCAAGTTAAAACTTAGTAATAGACAAAAAACCTTGATGGCTCAACACGCTGGGTATTCTAGGTGGCTTTGGAATTGGGCTTTAAATATGTGGAACGAATCCTATAAAGCCGGGCTAAAGCCTTCTGCTAACAAGCTGAAAAAGTTCTATACCAATCATGTTAAACCTCAATATCCTTGGCAGTCTACCTTAAGTTCTAGGGTTTATCAATTCGTATTCATGCACTTAGGAGAAGCGTTTAACCGATTCTTTCAAGGGAGAGCTCAACACCCTAAGTTTAAGAAGAAAGGTAGAAATGATAGCTTCACCCTAGATAATTGTGGGAAGGTCATGGAGTTTTCAGGAACTCGGTTGAAACTCCCTTTTCTTGGGTGGGTTAGCACTTATGAACCTTTACCTGGAATCCAGACGAAGCGGGTTACAATCAGTCGAGAAGCCGATTCTTGGTATATTTCTTTGGCCTACGAGTTGGAACCTGAACCCACTGTTAAATGTAGAGAATATCTAGGTGTTGATGTCGGGGTTAAAGTTATAGCCACCTGTTCAGATGGGACGGTATTTCCTAATCCTAGAGCTTACAAACAAGCTCAGAAAAAGCTGGCTAGACTTCAAGGAGAACTATCTAGAAGAACTATGGGTTCTGCCAATAGAAATAAGACCAAGCTGAAATTAGCTAAAGCCCATCAACGTGTTGCTAACATCCGGAAAGATGCAATTCAAAAATTAACCTCTTGGCTTTGCAAAAACCACGCAGTGATTGGGTTAGAAGATCTAAATGTTTCCGGTCTGCTAAAAAACCATAAGGAACGCAGGTGCGATAGCCGATTCCGCTCCGCTCTTTATGAAATTCGTCGTCAAGTCGAATACAAGTCTGAGTGGTACGGTTGCTCATTGGTATTTGTAGATAGATTCTACCCATCCACTAAAACTTGTTCTAGTTGTGGTCATGTTCAGGAAATGCCACTTAAAGAACGAGTTTTTGATTGTGAGGTTTGCGGTGAAGTCTTTGACCGTGACTATAACGCCAGCCTGAATGCACGAACGTTTTGCCGAAGGCTATTCGGTCTAAGCCTGTGGAATAGGAAGTGCCGACACCCTATGAAAAACCAGGTAACTGGAAAGAAGCAGGAAGGGAACTTTAATACGGTTTTTACCGAATTATATCAGTTTCTCGTCGCAGGGAACCGGCGAACTTGCCAAGGCAAAAGGTTAAAAATGTTCGCTTAATGTGGAATTTTAGCTTTCCGAATGTCTAACAACCTAGATGCTCAGCCACCAGCAGTAATCAAAGACGAATTTAACCTAGATAACTTCCTCGAGGATATACCGGATATAGAGGAAGTGGCACAACCAACCACTGATATCCTCCAAATCGAGTCCGATGATGCTGCAGAACCAAAAGTTGGCATGGCAGAACTCAATAGCTTAGCTGATATCTTTGAAGGTCAGACCCCTGATTTGGATAAAACCTGGCAAGAAGAAGAAATTATCGCTCCAGATAACCAGCAGTTGTCTAGCCAATCACACAATTCTATAACTACAGACGAACCAAAGGATTTATCTGACCTGATTAAAGAACTTGATGGGTTGGACATTCCAGAGGCAGCGGAGTCTACCGAGGAAGATTTACTCAGTTTGTTCGATGAGGAATTTCCAGAAGAAGCAGCTTTTGAATTACTACAGTCAAGGGAGTCAACTCCAGAGGAGATTCAACCTAACCCTACTCCAAGCCTGACGGATAAAGACCTTGAAGAATTATTTTCTGTTGGGAGTACTGAGGCAAACCTAACTCAAAAAACTAACCCAGCGGATGAATTAAGTAGTTTATTTGACGATACCTTTTTTGAAGAAAATAGCTCAAGCGCGGAAAATACTACTCCCACAAAATTAGATAGTTATGGGATGAGCAAACAGCAGCCTATCCAACCAAGCACATCGCACGTCGAGCCCACCCACAGCCCTCGCCCGGGTCCGACCTACACGGATCTCAATGAATTAGATTTTAATCTGGTTAATGACTTGGAGCTTATTCCAACTCACCCCCCGGCAAACCATGACCAGCCAGGAATTAAATCCCCATCAACTAAAGGGTCTTTAAAACCCACCTCGACACCCGGTCTTAGTTCAAGTGTAAAAGGAAAAAATAGAAAATCTGATCCTATAAAATCAAACAAATTACCAGATTCATCACCACAACCCTTACCAACAACCCAAGATCAATGGCAGCAATTAGAGCAGCTGTTGGCAGAAGCTACCGCACATTACCAAAACGTTGATTTTGACAGTATAAAACCTCTGGATGTGACCTTACCCACTGCTGAGGTGG
>NZ_JAAHHU010000053.1:0-41402 GCF_010672095.1 Moorena sp. SIO3I6
TTTCCCCACTTACCATGTCGTAGCGATAGATGGTTGCAGGGGTGGTGAAGCTGGTATAGGTGTAGAAGGTTTCAGTATCATAACGTAACCCATTGAAACCACCAGCGGAACCAATACCAGGTAATTCGACTTCCCGCACAAAGGAACCATCCAGGTCAAAAATTTTGATGGAGGAGTGAGCATCTTTGAGGTAATCGGCCACAAATTGGTTGTTGAGTAAGCCTACAGCTTCTAGGGTTTCATCCGCTTGGGGAATTACTTCTTGCCACTGTGCCTGAGCAGGATGATTAGTATCTATGGCAATGACTCGACTGCGAGGGGCATCTAAGTCTGTGCGGAACCAAAATACTGATTGATCATTGTCGATGAAGCTATAGCTGGCATCAAATTCTTTAATGAGTTCCACAACGGGGGCATCTGGGTCTTGCAAATTTTTATAAAACACCAGATTCTTGGGGTCAGTACCCAGGAAGACTGTAATGATCAGATAATTACCATCTTCAGTGACTCGACCACTAAAACCCCATTCTTTCTGGTCAGGGCGCTCATAAATGAGAATATCCTCTGACTGGGGTGTTCCCAGCTTATGGTAATAGAGCTTTTGATAATAATTGAGGTCTTCTAACTTAGTGGCTTCATTGGGTTCATCGAAGCGGCTATAGAAGAAACCTTGATTGTCGTGAGTCCAAGATGCCCCAGAAAACTTTACCCACTTAATCTGATCCGAGAGGTCAAGACCGGTTTCTACTTCCCGCACTTGCCACTCTTGCCAGTCAGAACCAGACCTAGACAGACCATAGGCCAGCAGCTTGCCATCTTTACTAATGGCTAAACCTGATAGGGCAACGGTACCGTCTTCTGAAAGGGTGTTGGGGTCAAGTAATAGGGTTGGTTCAGCATCGAGGGAGGTCAAGGTGTAGAGAACACTTTGGTTCTGGAGACCATCGTTTTTGAAATAGAAGTAGCGATCGCCTTTTTTAAAGGGAGTGCTATATTTCTCGTAATTCCATAGCTTGGTGATGCGCTGCTTAAGTGTTTCCCGTGTTGGTATTTCGCTGAGATAACCAAAGGTGACTTGATTCTGTGCTTCTACCCAAGCCTTTGTTTCCTCTGAATCTGGGTCTTCTAGCCAGCGGTAAGGGTCAGCAACTAGAGTACCGTGGTAATCATCGACTTGGTCGGATTTGCGGCTTTTGGGATAGTTCAGGGGTTGACTGGTAGATGGCATGGTGGCAGATGGTGAAGCAGCTTTTCTAGTGTAACGTTTCTATTCCCTAGGTCGAGGTTGGAGGACATGGGCAGCTATGGAGCTGTCGCGAATTGAGCTAAAATCTTAGTAGAGCGATAAGCATTGCTGACGGGCGGAATGACTATGAGTGGGGTGGCTATCCTGCCTGCGGTGGAAATTGTAACCGGCAAGATGCCGGTTCCACCAAGATGCCGGTTCCACCAAGATGCCCGTTACGGAACGCAAATCGCGCCTGATAATTATGACTGGATCGATCACACCACAACTAGCAACGCCCTTAGAGCTCAAGACTCGTCCGGCTTTTGATATGAGTGATGAGGAATTCTTTGCTTTTTGTCAGCTCAATCGGGAGTTACGGATCGAACGCCACCAAGATGGAAGGCTTATTATTAGCACTCCTACAGGAGGGGAAACTGGCGGTCGCAATTTTGATTTGATTGTTCAGTTTGGTAATTGGGTATGCCAAGATGGTACAGGGAAAGGTTTTGATTCTTCTACTGGCTTTATACTTCCCAATGGAGCCAATCGTTCTCCTGATGTTGCTTGGGTCAAGCTAGAGAGGTGGGAATCCGTGACTAAAGAACAACGAAAGAAGTTTGTACCCCTATGCCCGGATTTTGTGATTGAGCTGCGTTCTGGGAGTGATCGCCTGGAAAACTTGCAAGACAAAATGGCAGAGTATAGGTCAAATGGGACTTTGCTCGGTTGGCTGATTGACCCGGATCAGCGCCAAGTTTATACTTATCGTCTTGGGGCGGAAGTTGAACAGCTGGATAATCCAGCGACGGTGAGTGGTGAGCCAGTTTTACCTGGGTTTGTGCTCAAGATGGATCAGATCTGGGATTGAGGAGCCTACCCAAGATACGTTCAATTTTTGCGATCGCGCCCCGCGTGGCCTACGGCCAATCGCTTTTAGCGGCTCGGAGCATCGCGAAGCCTAGCCCTTTGGGCTAATCGCCGATCTTGTAGTGGACTGACACAGCCATCACAACAATTCCCTGAATTCCTCACGACTAAGCTGAGTGTCACGCAAGATTTGGGACAATAAACCACGTCCAATGGTTTCACCAGAATGTACCGGGATAACTGTTCTACGTCCGTCATCATGAATTAAAATATGGTTACTTCCACGTACCCTCGCCACTGTAAACCCTGCTTTCTCCAGTGCTGCGATAATTTCCCGTCCAGTTACATTTGGGAATTGACTCATACTTCCACGTCCCCTCGCTGTACACCAAAGAAGTCAAGGGAATTTTCTAGATTTTATTCAAATTCCAAACAAAGGGCGATCGCGCCCCGCGTGGCCTACGGCCAATCGCTTCTCGAATACGCTCCATCAATTCATCCAAAGATTTTGCTTGGGTATGACACCCTTTAAGAGTGGGAACAGAAGCTACAAAGTAGCCATCAGCATCGCGCTCGATAATTACATTAAATTCTCGACTCATTTTTGATTTCAATTTATTTACTAAAGATAGTATTTATTGCTGAACAAAATTTACTATAAATTAATAGTATAGCATTTCCCAAATAGATGAGGTACTTTTGTTCTGGGTTTTAGTGCCTACGCAAAGCCTAGCCCTTTGGGCTAATCTACGATATTGTAGAGTGCGCCCTCGACAGGGTAAGGCAGCAAGCGCAAAAGAGTAAAAAATTCCAAATCTTAACCAAACCAGCATCATTAGCACCGGTGGGTTGCTGAAATCCTGGGATTGATGATCTTGATTTTTCTGCCATTATGGAAGTAACTCCTACTTGGTTGGGAGGAAAGCCGCGCTGGTAGTTATTAACGGTTCTGACCAGCGCGGCTATTAGTATCGGTCGTCACCTTCTATAGTATAGATAACTCCTCGAAAAAATGCAAGGGTTAAATGAATAATGTTTAAATTTATTTACAACTATTATAATTAGCCATTTATAGACTCATTTATGTGTAATTTAATTTTACATTTTTTTTAAATTTACTGATATAAAAAGGGAGCTTATGATATAAAATTAGGGAGCATAGAGTAGGTAAGAGTTAAAGTACTAAAAAGCCTGTCTACATCATTAGAATAAAATGCGTTCGCGTAGCGGCTCAATGCTCACGCATCGCATCCAATACCCGTACAAGATAATGCGATCGCATCCAATACCCGTACAAGATAATGCGATCGCATCGAGTGCTCGACCAGATTACGCGATCGCATCGAGTGCTCGACCAGATTACGCGATCGCATCGAGTGCTCGACCAGATTACGCGATCGCATCGAGTGCTCGACCAGATTACGCGATCGCATCCAGTGCCATACAATATCATGGGTCAGCAGTCAGCTATCAGCTCATACCTGACTTCTGACTTCTGACTTCTGACTTCTGACTTCTGACTTCTGCTATAGCTACTTCATTTCTAACTGCTGAATCAAAGGAGCACATTGATAAACCATAGCCGCTCGACTATCTACATCCAGCTTCAGGAAGATCCGACGTAGATGAGCAGAAACTGTCCATTCACTAATTTCAAGCTGTTTAGCAATTAGCTTATTAGACTGACCTAAAGCAACAAGAGTAACAATTTGTAACTCTCGTTCTGTTAAGATACTAGCAAGATGAGATGTAACGGAAGTAGTATTGTCTTGGAATTCTGTAATTGCATAAAATTTTCCATTTACCTCCAGATAACCAACTGCATTCAAAGGACAACTGCTTTGAGGGGGTGAATTAGAGCTAGACCCTAAACTAGGTTTAAATTCGTTGTTTGTTTCACAAACTAAAAAACAAGAATTATTGATAAACAGCTTACCAATAACTTGATTTCCTAACTCTGATTCTAGATCTTCACTAGCTATATCTTGACCATAAAGAGTAAGATTACGTTTCTCTTTCATGATAGAAATGTCAAGTACCTATAGACATCCTGTTTGATTGGTGACCGCAACCTGGGGAAGGATAAAAGTCAGCTATCAGCTATCAGCTATCAGTTATCAGCTATCAGCTAAAAGCTGACGGCTGACGGCTGACGGCACCTCAAGTAGCGTGAGCTAAAAGCTGACGGCTGACGGCTGACGAACGTCGGACCAGGGCATGATTTAGCTCCCCAAGACCGCGCTGAATAGCTTCGTTCCTTGAATTTGTCAACACCATTACACCCATTGCTATAAGTATTCACAAATGATTTAGGCATATCAGATCCATTGATGGTCTTCCCCCCCTTCCATTCTGTGAAATACCAATCAAAAAGGAACTAAATTGTTAACAAAATTTATAGTTTATACCAGAACGCTTTAGCATTTATCCATAAATCGCCCTTTAACTCTGGGAAATTCCCCGAATCTTCAGGATCATCGGCACAGTTATCGCTCCCAGACCCCTTAGACATTGTTTCAAATGCTGGCACTGCAGGTGTCACAAGATGTATAACACACAGATGAAGCCCTTCCCATAAAAGTTTTGCCAGTCCGGTGTAAATCATCAACTGGCGTAAGTACTCCGATTCCAAAGCCACAATTCGATCCTGCGCACTGACCAGTTCGCAAGAGATTCCCAAGTTTTCCAAGGCTTTGCAGATATCTGGAGGACGATTATGACTAAAATCTGTAGGTTTCTGATAGCTCAGTATAAAAGCAGAACCCAAACTCGCACTTAGGGCTATAGTATCCCGAAATGACGCCATTAAAGTATCATTGGTCCCCTGTGACTGATTAATGCATCGATCTAATAAGCGTGCTAAATATTCCCATCGTGGCAATAGCTTGATAGTTGTACCTTTTGGCAGTAAAGACTCCCTTAGACTATCCCCCAGCCAGAATAGATTTAGTCCTAGCAAATCATTCTCGCTTTGTAATCGTTTCCACTCTTGAAGTGACCAAATCACACTCTCTAAAGTGGCTCTGTCCTGTTCAGGTGCCTTGTCATTGAGAGTGCTTTTGGGAATAAGTAGTTCTGGTTGTTGTAAATAAAACTTAGTATTGTTGAGAATATGCCAAAGCTCTCTTGCTATCCAGAGTTCCATTATTTCTCCTAGCTGCTGAGCGATGTGGACTCCATAATAGGAGAGCGCTAAGGCTGGATCCAGTACACAGATCCATTGCTTGGAATCAAGTTGGCTGAAAAGGGGAGTTATCAGCATTTTAAAGACGTCACTCCCATTAAAATAGCAGTTTTTAGACCAATTCTGTAAATTACGGCTAGCCATCAATTTTATCTCCCCATCTCTCTATTTCCCCATCTCTCTATTTCCCCATCTCCCCATTTACCCATCTCCAGAGGAATAGCGTTAATTTATCAATTTTGGATTTGAAAAACCAGTCACAGGATCTTGCTACTCCAAATGGATTAGTTCAAATGAGCTAGTTTAACTTGACTAGCTAGAAAACGTGACTTGTAGAGGATGTCTAAAAGAATTATTAATAAATAACGCCCTAAGCTTTGAGAGTCTGGTGCGTGGCTGCTCAGTAAATCCAACCAGGTCAGTTAGGATGATTAGCGATCTGAGTCAAGTGTTGAGAAGAATTTTGGAACAGACCAGCCTATCGTCGAGGTTTCCAGAATTAGCGGAGGCTCAAATTTCTTTTGAGCGTCCCTCAGAAACCTTTAGTCCTGGACAGACAACGGTGAATTTATTTCTGTACGATATTCGGGAACACCTGGAACTACGTAATAATGAACCAACGATCGAGAGGCGCAATGGACAGGCAATTATTCATAATCCTCCAAAGCGCATAGCCTGTTCTTATTTAGTAACAGCTTGGCCCATTGGTGGCGAAGAATTACCCCTGCAAGAACACCGATTACTCAGCCAAGTCCTGCAAGTATTCTCAGCCTATCCAACTATTCCAGAAATACCTTTTTTAGAAAATACTCGACTTGCTGGGCAAGAACCAGCCTTACCAATGGTAACTGCTCAAGTAGATGGAGTACAAAGCACTGCTGAGTTTTGGACTGCATTGGGAAATCAATTACGTGCTTCCATCACAGTCACAGTAACCATTGCGATCAAGGAACTATTTGAGCCAGAGCCAACCCCCATTGTCATTACTCAAGATTGGCAATTAGGTCAGCGGATTTCACCATCCTCAGAAGAACTGGTGCCAGGCACCGCACAACAATTTTTCCGGATTGGTGGGCGAGTTACCGATGCTGAGAATAAACCTGTTGTTGGCGCAACGGTTATTTTGGTTGAGCGTAATCTCAGCGCAGCCACTGATAGAGATGGACAGTACACCATCGGGGCAATTACCGCTGGTGCTTATACCTTACGGGTGCAGTTAGAGGATGCAGTACAGGAGGTTACTATCACTATCCCAGTAGAATCGGCAGCAAGTAATTACAACCTACAACTACAACAGTAAATTCTGTTTAATCAAGGAGTTAAAGATTATGCCACAGTATTTTTCGCCAGGCGTATATGTTGAAGAAGTTCCGCCCTCCTCTCGACCTATTGCTGGAGTGGCTACCAGTATAGCCGGATTTATCGGTATCGTACCCCAAAGTATCCAACTCCCTGCCGAGCGTGTCGAAACTACTACTAGTGATGACACTACCACTGTTACCTTCAAAGTAGAAGCAAAGACTCTTCCGGAAGCCGGAACCCCTAAGTTGGTAACTAATTGGAGTCAGTTCGTCACTACCTTTGCTGACTTAGTTGGGGATAAGACTCTTAATAATCTCACAGAGGTAAATGAAACTGATTTTGATGCCAATCCACTCAACGCCTGGAGTCGTTTTGCTCAAGCAGTCTACGGTTTCTTCAATAATGGTGGCACCAGGTGCTATGTGATCCGGATTAGTGCTAATACGGAGTTAGCTGCTGCTCTCAATAGTTTTGCTGCTATTGACGAAATTACTATGGTGGCTATTCCTGGCATTACCAGCCAAGCAGAACAACAAGCTGTCATAGAGCACTGTGAAAACCTCCAAGACAGGTTTGCCATTCTTGATGGGCAACAAAATCCTACTACTTTTGACCGAGACAGCATTAAAGGTAGTACTAGAGATAGTAACTATGCGGCTCTTTACTTCCCCTGGATTACGGTTTTTGACCCTGCCCAACAAATTCTAGACCCATCAAGCAATGGCAGTATATTCCTGCCTCCCAGTGGACACATGGCTGGGGTTTACGCACGAGTGGATGGAGAAAGGGGTGTGTTTAAAGCGCCCGCTAATGAAGTGATTCGAGGCGCTCTAGATTTGGAATACAACCTCACCAGAGCAGACCAAGACATTTTAAATCCTCTAGGAATTAATATCATTCGCTCTTTTAAAGGCAATATCAAAGTTTGGGGAGCGCGCACCCTGGGAGGGGATGACAACGGAGAATATAAGTACATTAGCACCCGTCGTTATTTTAATTTCCTGCGAGAGTCCATTGATGAGGGTACTCAATTTGCAGTGTTTGAGCCTAATAACCTAGCACTTTGGCAGCGTATTAAGCGTACGGTCGGTGACTTTCTGTTGAATCAGTGGCGGGATGGAGCTTTGTTTGGAGCAACTCCGGAGCAAGCTTTCTTTGTCAAGTGCGATGCAGAAACTAATCCCAAAGAAGTAAGAGAAGCAGGAGAAGTTGTTGCTCTCATTGGTGTCGCTATTGTTAAACCAGCGGAGTTTGTCATCTTCCGCATTCAACAGATGGCTGGAGAATAGATATAGCGCTACGCGCAAGTCAGAAGTTAGAAGTCAGAAGTCAGAAGTAAGCTATGACTAGATTTCGGAGTTTAGGAATGTCCTAATCTAAATGCGTAGTGTTATAAGAATAGATATTTCTTGAATTACCCATTACCTTACTTATTACCAAACAACAAGGAGATGTGAGTTATGCCCAGAGTAGATCCGTATAAAAATTATCGCTTTCTGGTAGAACTGGATGGAATTGTTCAAGCAGGATTTTCTGAGTGTAGTGGTTTTGGTTCAGAAGTAGAAGTTGTGGAGTATCGAGAGGGGGGAGATGATGCCACAGTACGTAAGTTGCGGGGCAAAGCTAGTTACCCTGATATTGCCCTCAAGTATGGTATTACTGACTCCAAGGAACTTTACGATTGGCATTTACAAGCAGTGAATGGGACAATTGAGCGCAAAAATGGCTCGATTATCCTGCTCAATGATGATGGGGAAGAAAAAGTGCGCTGGGATTTCTTTAATGCTTGGGCGAGTAAGTATGAAGCACCCAGCTTAGATGCTAAGGGTAGCGATGTTGGGATTGATTCCCTAACGATTACCTGTGAACGTTTGCAGAGAGTTAATGTCAGTTAACAGTCATCAGTTAACAGTAATCAGTTAGCAATTAGCCATAACCAAGAACCAAAATGCTACAGACGGAATACGAATTTATCTTACCAGCAGGGTATATAGATAAAGAAGGGAATTTGCATCAGGAAGGAGTCATGCGGATGGCGACAGCGGCGGATGAAATTCTGCCCCTCAAAGATCCTCGTGTGCAAAACAACCCAGCCTATCTGATTGTGCTGTTGCTCTCCCGTGTTGTGACTCGCCTTGGTTCGGTGGAGGTAGTTAATCCTAAGATTATCGAAAGTTTATTTGCCTCTGATTTAGCGTATTTGCAGGATCTGTACAATCGAATCAATGGCAATGGTATGCGATCGCTTCAAATTAGCTGCCCCCACTGTGAGCAAAATTTTGCTGTCGAACTCGATTTATCGGGGGAATCCTAGGCTACCCCCTTACCCAAATCCATGAGGAGGTAGCCTATCTGGCCTATCACTTCCACTGGCATTATGAATCAATCATGACCATGGAACACCGGGAGCGCCGAAAATGGGTTACCGAAGTCGCCAAAATCAATCAGCGTTTGAATAGTTCGTAAAGGGAAAAGGGAACAGGGAGCAGGGAGCAGGGAGCAGGGAGTAGCGGTAAGAAAATTGAATGTATAGCACTACCCAGGTGTTTGACATTGATAAAAGCTGAAAAGCTGTTGTAGTCAACTTTAGCATGCATGCCTTTTGCCTCTTGCCTTGCGCGTAGGGCTATACCTCATCAGGATGATAAACGCTATAGGTCGGTAATTGGGGATTTTCCCCTTTCTAAATAAGATGGATAATTCAGCTTCACAAGCCAATAATTTCCAGGAATCGGGAAGTCCAGAAAATTCCCCCTTACTAAGTCGTCTGCAACGGCGACAAGAAAAGTCTGGTGGAGTAATTAATACCCGCCAACTGCACCGCCATTACCAATCTACCCAAGCAACCACGGCAAGGCTGACCCAACGATTAACCCTACCAGAACAAATTAACTCCCGTTATGGTGCCAGTGGTTTACAACCCAAGTTAAATCTGGAGCGTTTTAGTCGCCCTAGGGTAGAATCTGCTGATGTGAGTAATACCTATCTGGAGCCGACTAATGTTGCGCCTTCTAATGTTGCCCTTTCAGGGAGGGGAGAAGGGGTGCAAAGGTCAATGGCAACTAGGAATAATTCTCGCCAATTTCCCGACCACCTAGGGCATCAGGGGAGATCCCAACCACCATCTCGATCTGTCCCATCAACTAGTCCTAAAGTCCCGATTATCAGCCAAATTAAATCTTCAACTGTATCCAGGTCTAGGGCGTGTTTTCAAAGTTTTCCGCAAGATTATGATCCCCCCCAGCCCCCCGCGCGGAAGGGGGAGCCATACTCAAAGTCCCCCGAGAGAGGGATTGCTCGCTCGGGGGATAATGGGGGATCTCCGAGTTTGAAGACACGCCCTAGTGCTCAACCTCCAACATCTTTGCCAAGGCAAGTCAAGATTAATCGTCAGGCAACCTTATCTGCACTCCAGGATAAGTTTACACCTCCAGAGATTGTTCAGTCTCAGGTTGTCCCACCGCAAACAGAGGGTGATTTCCATTCCCCCTCTCCAGTCAATCCAGCTTCTGTTATACAAACTAAATTAGTTGTAGCTAAGCCCACTCAGCCTTTAGCGACAGGACAAACTAGCTCGACACCGGATTTAGTTTGGCGCTCCCAGGAGGAAGAGGAATCAGACAGTAGTTTGGTACAAACTAAGCTCTCGGATTCTAAGCCCAATCAGAGGATATCTGAAAACTTTTTTGATACTGAATTTTGCCCCCCTAGCCCCCCAATTCTGGGGGGAACAAGAATCCAATTGGCTGGTAAAAGTCCCCCAAAATTGGGGGATTTAGGGGGCTTGGATGTAGCAAATGAGACTTCTCAGACAACCTCTCAGGATATCTCTTTAGTTCAAACCAAACCGGTTGTTGTCAAACCAAGTCAGCCATCACCGACAACAACTATAACCCCAACTCAAACTACTAATCTGACCAAGGATACAGCAATCAATAACTCGGCAGATAATTTGGTTTGGCGCTCCCAGGAGGAAAAAGAATCAGACAGTAGTTTGGTACAAAATAAGCTATCGGATTATAACCACAATCATGACATCTCTTTAGTTCAAACCAAATCGGTTGTCCTCAAACCAAGCCAGCTCTCACTGACAACAACTACAAGCCCAAATAGAAACATGAATTTATATACCGAGACAGGTAAAACTAGCTCGACACCGGATTTAGTTTGGCGCAAAACTGATAACGACTCTGTAGCCAAAGTATCGAAACTGCAACAGTTAAGTGATGGGGTAATTGCTCGTCAACCTAATAATCTAACTGGAGCTAATTCCATTCCCATGACAGCACCAGTTACTTCAACCACAGCCACGTCAAATCTACCAACACCCCCAGCCCAAGGAGTAGATGTGGATATCGAGGCAATAGCGGAACACGTTAGTCGTATTCTCACTCGTCAGCTAACGATGGAACAAGAACGTCGGGGGATAGAAAAATGGCATTAGCTAAACTAACTATAATTCCTTTGAAGTGGGAAAAAACTCAAGACAGTAAGTACCGTGCTGTAGAGTCGGAAGACAGAGCCAATTATCCAGAGATTACGGTTTTGTTTAACCCCGAATCCTATGCTATCAAAAAAGGAGTTAGTTGGAGTGGTTCGAGCCAAAAAGAATATAATGCGCCCATCTTAGATTTTGGTGGCGGGGGAAGTCGGGAACTAACTCTGGAATTGTTATTTGATGTTTCCGAAGGGGTTAGAAATTCACGACTTCAAAATCAAAATCAAAATAATAATCGTTTAATAGACAGTACCGCCATCGAGGATGTACGGGAGGAAACCAATAAACTTGTTGCCCTGACCCGCATTCAACGTGTTGGGGGTAAAGAACAACCACCACCAGCTTGTAAGGTTTACTGGGGTAAAGCACCAACTAATTCTGACTTCCCGTTTGTGGGGGTAATTACTAATCTGACCCAAACCTTCACCCTGTTCAAAAGTGATGGTAAACCGATACGGGCAAAAGTTAATATCACGTTTTCGGAATATCTTAACCCAGAAGATGATAAACGGCGTACCGATCCAGAATTAACCACTCGTATTGTCAAAAGAGGTGAAACCCTCAGCACCATTGCGGCGGATGTCTATGGTAACCCTAAGCTGTGGCGACTGATTGCCCAAGAAAATCAATTGGATAATCCCCGTGAACTTGATACTGGTAAAACCTTAACTATTCCCAAATTGCGTTGATAGTTATGATTGATTGCTGTAGCAAGCCCAAGGGTTGTGCGTTACTATTGCCTGTTCCCTATTCCCTACTCCCTACTCCCTACTCCCTACTCCCTACTCCCTTTTAACTTTTTAAAATGCCCTTTACTCAACCCCAAGCCTCCATATTCGCAGATTATGAAATCCTGGTTAATGGTTCTAGTTTACCAGGGTCTGCACAGTTACATATTACTGGGGTAACAGTAGATGAACAGGTTAATTTACCCACCATGTTTGCCTTAACGTTTGGCAGTTTGGATGTGCAGGAAGGGGAAGTGTTGTGGCTAGATAACTCCTTGTTTAGTATTGGCAATACGGTAGAAGTGAAATTAGGTTACCGGGAAAACTTAGCTACCCTTATAATAGGGGAAATTACTGCTATAGAACCGGAGTTTACCATTGATAGACTACCGAAGGTAATGATTCGGGGTTATGATCGCAGCCATCGCTTACATCGTGGTCGTCATACCCAGACTTTTGTACAACTAAAAGATAGTGATATTGCAGGGCAAATTGCCCAGCAGGTAGGACTTTCATCCCAAGTGGAAGATAGTGGGGTAGTGCATGACTATATTTTACAAGCCAATCAAACCCATATGGAGTTTTTGCAAGAACGGGCAGGAAAAATTAATTATGAGGTGATGGTGGAGGATCGTAATTTAGTATTTCGACCTACGGCTAATCAAGACAGTGAAATTATTACCCTAACCTTTAGTGATGACCTACTGCAATTTTACCCTTGTATGTCCTCCGCAAGTCAAGTGAATGAAGTCAAAGTACAGGGTTGGAATCCGAAAGAAAAGCAAGCAATTATCGGACGCGCAACCACTGGTGATGAAGGCAGCAAAATGGGGGGAGAAATTAGCGGTGCAGCCCTAAGTCAAAATGCTTTTGGTACAGCAGTAAAAACCCTGAGCGATCGCCCGATTATCACTTTAGCGGAAGCAGAGCAATTCGCTCAAGCCCGTTTTCGGCAACTCAATTTAGAGTTGATCACAGGGGAAGGAATTTGTCGAGGACGTACCGATTTACGAGCTGGCAAAGTGGTGCAAATTGAGGGTGTGGGCAGGCGCTTTAGCGGTCAATACTATGTTACTAGTGTCCTACATCGCTATCGTGATAGCCAATATCAGACCAAGTTTACAGTGCGGAGGAATGCCGAATGAAATTCTCTGAATTACTTCTGGATAGTCAATCCCAGCGAGCGATCGCATCTCGTATTTATGGTGTCGTGGTTGGTGTGGTTACCAACAATCAAGACCCAGAAGGACTAGGTCGGGTTAAAGTGAAATACCCCTGGCTAAGTGATGAAGACGAAAGCGACTGGGCGCGAATAGCTGTAACCATGGCGGGGGATAAACGGGGTATGTATTTTATCCCAGAGGTTAATGATGAGGTATTAGTGGCTTTTGAACACGGGGATGTGCGTTTTCCCTACATTATTGGAGCACTGTGGAATGGTGAGGATAAACCTCCTATTAATAATGATGATGGAGAAAACAATGTCCGCATGATTAAATCCCGTAGTGGTCATGTAATCCGTCTCAATGACAAAGAAGGGGAAGAAACTATTGAAATTGTAGATAAAACCGAGAAAAACAGCATTGTTTTTGATACGGCTACCAACACTATTGCTATTACTACTGAAGGAGACATTACTTTATCAGCATCTCAAGGTAATATTAAACTAGAAGCACAGAATATTGAAATCAAATCTTCAGCAGATACCAAAGTTGAATCCGGTGCTATAATGGATATTAAAGCCAGCAGCACCATGAATCTTAACGGTCAAATCATTAATCTCAACTAGGTAAGCAATCAGCAAATGCGCTACGCGCACGCTACGCGAACAGCTATCAGCAATCAGCTTTAATTATGGGACAACCAGCAGCCAAACAAGGGGACCAAATTACCGCAGTTGATACTCATATTGTGATCGTGCCGGGAACACCTCCGACACCAACTCCCCTACCCCATCCTTTTGCGGGCATTATCAATGGCAATTTGAGCAGTGATGTCAACATTATGGGGATGCCAGCCGCTACGGTAGATAGTACGGCAGATAATACTCCACCCCATATTCCCAGTCCACCGGGGACTTCTTTTCAAAATCCACCCGCTAATCGAGGCACCATCAAAATTGGGAGTCAGACTGTGAAAATTAACGGTAAAGCAGCTGCCCGTAATGGGGATATTGCTGAAACCTGTAATGATCCTGCTGATTTACCAATCGGACAAGTAATCGCAGTAGGTACGGTGTTTATAGGCTGAAAAGGAGAAGATGGGATCCCCCCTAACCCCCCTTAATAAGGGGGGGATATGATTGCCTATTCCCAGATCCGCTGTTCCCTATTCCCTGTTCCCTAAAACCCAAAAATTTGTACCTCACATAATTTAAAAACGCTATATGACGAAACCATTTTTAGGTGTAGGTGTAGGCTTTCCCCTTAGTTTAGATACTCAGGGAGATTTCCAACTTGCGGAATATGAAGAGAGTGTACGCCAATCAATTTTAATTATCCTCGGCACTGCTAGGGGTGAGAGAATTATGCGCCCTGATTTTGGTTGCGGTATTTACGATTTGGTGTTTGAGCCCAATTCTGCTGCCACTACGGCTAGAGTTTCTGAAGCGGTACAGGAAGCATTATTGCGGTTTGAACCCCGCATTGATGTTGTGGATGTGCGCGTTCAATCCCCTACTCCAGAACAAATGCTGGTTAATATTGACTATCGGGTGCGAGCAACTAATAACGTATTTAATTTAGTGTATCCGTTTTATCTGGAAGGGGGTGCAGGGTAATGGCAAGAAAAGCTCCTCAAATTGATTCTAGAACGGCAGAGATTATTGCTCAAGATGTGCAAGACCTACTGGCTAAATATCTCACCGAGTATCCAACCTCTGCAGCACTAAAAAATAAAGGTGTTGCCCAGGCACTGGTGCAAATCTTTGCCCGCTTTGGTGAGATAATTATTTCTCGCCTCAATCAAGTGCCAGATAAAAATTTCCTCGCCTTTCTAGATTTGTTGGGAGCTTCCCGTTTAGCACCTCAACCAGCAAGGGCACCCCTGACATTTTTCCTGGCGACGGGAACTACAGTGGATGCATTAGTACCAACAGGGACACAAGTTGCTGCACCCCCCACAGAAGGAGAAACCGAATCGGTAATTTTTGAAACTGAACAGGAGTTGGTGGTAACTGGGGCGCAATTAGAATCTCTATTTGTGCGTAATCCCTCACAAGACCAGTATGCTGATTACAGTTCTCTGACGGAAATTAGCCCAACAACAACATATTTACCGATTTTTCGGGGAAATCAAGAGATTGAGCATGTTTTTTATGTGGGGCATAAGCAACTGCTCAGTTTTCCTACTATTAATAATCTTAAGTTAATCATAGAGTTAGACCAAGTATTTGCTGATGCAGCTGAGTTAGAGTGGCAAGTTTGGCACGAAACAGAAGATTTACAAGCTTGGCAGACAATTACACCTAATAGTGATAGTACTAACAACTTTAGTCAGAGTGGTGAGGGGGAAATTAACTTTGAGGAGATTAATGCTATACCCCTGACTCAAGTGCATGGAGTTACTAACCGTTGGCTGCGTTGCCGTTTAGTAACTCCAATTAGTTCTAGTGAAAATTCTGCTGTGGGTATGGTGAGCAAACACCAATTACCAACTATTAGTAACCTAAGCCTAGAAGTAGAATTAAACCGCACTGACTTAAGATTAGAGGCTGCTGTTACCAATTCCCTCAACCAAGATATCAATCAGTCAATCTTTACCTTTGGGGAAAAGCCTAAATTTGGCGACACCTTTTATCTGGCTAATGCAGAAGCATTTTCCCAGTCAGGAGCGCAAATTACTCTGAATTTAAACCTGGCACATCCTAGGGATATTGGTATTAATTTACAGACTATATCTGACCAATTAAATACTAGATTTGAACCAGACAAGACTATATCTGAACACTTCAATCCCAGATTACAGTGGGAGTTTTGGAATGGTAAATCTTGGCAAGCCCTGTTTATCGCTACCAGGGAAGGGCTTTTAGATCCAGATTCAACCCCAGACAATCCCATTCAACTTCCAGACACATTTGTAGACGAAACTAGGGCTTTTACGAACTTACTGGATGACAGCGATGGCAATCTCAATCCAAAAATCACATTTACCCTACCAGAAGAAGCAGATATCCAACCCCAGGAAACTACTATCAATGGGGTAACTAGCTTCTGGATTCGGGTACGAATTATTAGTGGTAATTATGGTCAGGAAGCGAGGTTTGATACGGATAATAACTATCATCCGCAAACGTTTGTCCCCCCAGTAATTAATTCCGTCTCCATCGA
Organism: Moorena sp. SIO3I6; assembly: GCF_010672095.1. NCBI lineage: Bacteria > Bacillati > Cyanobacteriota > Cyanophyceae > Coleofasciculales > Coleofasciculaceae > Moorena > Moorena sp. SIO3I6. The sequence goes on from NZ_JAAHHU010000053.1 coordinate 16,136, forward strand.
CTACGAATTTACCTTGACAGAGCCACCGGAACAGATAATTACTGACAATGATTTTTTGACTCGAACTATTGAGGATTTCCCCTTCGCTCCTTTTGAGTCACTAGACTTAGATAAACCAACGACCTATCTAGGTTTTTCCTTGCCAGTGGAACGGAGTTTTCCTAATCTTCCTCTCAGTCTTTTTGTGAGTGCAGCTGCATTCAAATATGGAGAAAATTTAATACCAATTTCTCCTACTATCAGCAAAAATGCTGGTTTACCTGGTACAACGGTTACCCATCGGTTTTGGTTAACCAATACTAACTCAGAAACGGTTACTTTCCAACTTGCTACTGTGGGGATGCAGCGTGTACCGGAATGGAGCGTTCAGGTGACATCTGCTCGATTACAACTAGAGGCGGGTGAAGCGAAAACCATAGCTATCAACGTAACTATTCCTGCCCAGGCTGCCTTGGGAAGTAGCGATAGGGTTTTTCTCCAGCTAGTTAAGAGCGATCAGCCTAACTTAGTTTACAGTGCCACGATGGAAACCTTTGCTGACACCGAATTACCAGCAGATGAAACCCCCCAACTCGTTTGGCAATACTGGAATGGTTCACAGTGGCGGAAAATAACAGTTCAGGATAATACCGACAATCTCACCCGTTCCGGTACAATCATCGTTTTACCACCAGCAGATATTACTCCCAAACAGGAATTTAGCTTATCTCCTCGCTACTGGCTGCGGGTGCAACACGCTAGTGGCAATTATACCTTTGAGCCTCGCTTAGGCCAGGTACTCCTTAACACGACTATGGCAGCCCAACGAGTTACCATCCGTAACGAAATCCTGGGTTCTAGTGATGGCTCGAAAAAACAAACCTTTACTACTAACCGTACTCCTATTTTAGAAGGGCAACAATTGGAAGTGCGGGAACTAGAATTACCCTCTGGGATGGAAGAAGAAAAAATTAAACAGCAAGAAGGGGAAGACGCGATCAATATTACTTACGATAGTACCGGAAGAGCCCAAGAGATTTGGGTCCGCTGGCATCAAGTAGCGGATTTTTATGAATCTAGCCCACGGGATCGCCACTATGTTTTAGATCGTCTCACCGGGACAATTCAGTTTGGTGACGGCATTAATGGCTTAATTCCGGCCATTGGTAGAGGTAACCTGCGCCTCAAGCAGTATCAAACCGGAGGAGGTAGCCAGGGTAACCAAGATGCAGGCAAGATCGTGCAGTTAAAAACTACCATTCCCTATGTAGACCGGGTAATTAACCCAGCAGCAGCCACAGGGGGGGCAGATGCAGAAAGCCTCGATTCATTACGCGATCGCATTCCCAAAGAAATTCGCCACCGCCACCGTGCTGTTACCCAAGACGATTATCAAGACTTAGCTAAAGCCCTGCCAGGGGTAGTCAGGGCAAAATGTGTTCCCCTCGTAGATTTAGCCCAATTGCTTGCTCCTACTAATAATCAGCCCCAGTGTTTTCCCCTCACAGATATCGATAATAATTCTGCTGTTGCACCAGCCAAAGTACCAGGAGTGGTGAGCGTGATTATTGTTCCCCACTCCAAGGAAGCTAAGCCTTTACCCAGTCAAGAATTAATTAACCGCGTTCAAACTTATCTAGAAACCAATGCCCAACCCACCGTTAGAATTTCCGTCGTTGGAGCAGCCTATGTCAGTGTTAATATCACCACTACCATTGCCGTAACATCCTTAGAAACAGCCAGCCAAGTAGAACAAGGAATTGAGCAAGCCCTAGAACGCTTTTTACATCCCCTAACCGGCGGTTTTGACCGAAAAGGATGGGATTTTGGTCGAGAACCCTATCTTTCTGATTTATATAGACTCCTCGAATCCATCCCCGGAGTCGATCACGTCGTTAGTCTCACAGGAGAAAAATGTGAAGACATAGGAGGTGCAAGAGTCACCGGTAACTTTCTGGTTTATTCCGGCAACCATACCATCAATCTTGTGTATAGCCAAGGGAGTAGGGAGTAGGGAGTAGGGAGTAGGGAGTAGGGAGTTTGGGAGGTGGGGAGATGGGGAGATGGGGAGATGGGGAGATGGGGAGTAAGATCAGTTTTCCCGATTCCCGATTCCCGATTCCCGATTCCCGATTCCCGATTCCCGATTCCCGATTCTAAATTCCAAATTCTAAATTCCAAATTCCAAATTCTAAATTCTAAATTCTAAATTCTAAATTCTAAATTCTAAATTCTAAATTCTAAATTCTAAAAATGCCTTTACAATTACCTAATTTAGATGACAAAACCTATGATGATTTGGTGGCGGAAGCGATTAGCTTGATTCCGACTTACGCCCCCCAATGGACAAATCATAACCCCTCCGATCCGGGGATTACCTTGATTGAGCTATTTGCCTACCTGACCGAGATGCTGCTTTATCGGCAAAATCGGGTGACAGAGGCGAATATTATCATGTTTTTAAAGCTGCTTAATGGGGAAAGTTGGCAGCACGATCCCAAAAAGGATTTACAAATAGAGATTAAAGAAGCAATTAATCAGGTACGCGATCGCTACCGAGCTATCACCTGTGCCGACTTTGTGGAATTAGCCCTAGAAGCAGATGATACCATTGCCAGAGCGCACTGCTTGCCTCGACGTAACCTTAATTCGGAGAATCCCCTAGGGGAACCTGTGGATAAACCAGGTCATGTCAGTATTATTATTATCCCTCATAGTCAGGATAGTAATAATAGCACTCCTCAACCGAGCCAAGAACTAATTAACAAAGTAAAAGACTACTTAGAACAACGGCGACTAATCACTACTAAAATCCATGTTGTTAGGCCACGCTACCTCACTATTAGTATCAGATTAACGATACATCTCAACCGAGAAGCTAAAGAAACAGACACTAGGGGAGATATAAACAATGCACTAGAAGAATTTTTCCGTGTTGTGCCAGATAGAAACAATCCTCAACAACCAAGTTGGCCATTTGGTCGGAATGTTTATGTTTCCGAAATTTATCAACTACTTGATAAACTAGAAGGTGTGGATTATATCACCAAAAATAATCAACAAGACGAAGTATTTTTGCCTAATCTTGATTCAATTTTAGGCAACCAACAACGCCTAGTTTACACCGATACAGGACAGCTAAGTGCCATCCAGCTTAAACCAGAAGAACTAGTAAATTTAACTATTACAGCCAGGGACATAGAAATCATATCTCCCTTAGAACCAGTTATCCCTGAGGAGAATTAACAATTAACAATGCATTGCATCTCAAAAACTGATGACAAATAGAACCAGCGCCCCCAGTAACCTGTTACAATACTTACCGGAGATTTATCAAAGCAAACCTTTCCTCGGGCAATTTTTACTTGCCTTTGAAAAGATTCTCCTGGGTCCTGAAAAAGATGGTGTCAACTCTTCCGACAAAGGTTCTGACAAAGGTTTAGAACAAAAAATTGCCGATATCCATACATACTTCGATCCCCAACAAACACCGAAAGAATTTCTACCCTGGTTAGCGAGTTGGGTAGCTTTGAGTCTCAGAGCCGATCTATCTCTCCAACAACAACGGGATTTCATTGCTAATATTGTAGAACGGTATCGCTTTCGAGGAACCAAAGCCAATTTACAAGCACTGCTAGACCTATTTATCGAGGGAACTCCCACCATTACCGAAACTACTATTCCCGAAACTATCGACGCAGAGTTTCAAATTGGTGACTCCCAACTACTAAACCAAAATCCTCAACAACTTCCTCCGCAGTCAGTCCTTGGAAAAGGTAGTTATATTGGTGGTGAATTACCTCACTTTTTTAGAGTAAAAATTGCTCTCAATAAAGGATTAAACCCAGAGCAACTCAGCCGACAAGTAGAAATTGCCACAGCTATTATCGAACAGGAAAAACCTGCCCATACCGACTACCAACTAGAAATTATTTTTCCTGACACCATCCAGCTTGCAGATCCTACGTCTGGAATTAAAGGTTCCCAGATTGGTATTGATACTATTTTAGGCAATATTCCCGAAAATTTAGAGTCAACTTAGGAGAGTAGCAATTATGACAGATATTCAACGTCCCAATTACTTCACCTCTCAGTTTCTCATCGAAGCAGACTTTAATGAGGAACAAGCTTACCATCGTGATATGCGCAAGCGCCACAATCGTTCCCTCCATGAATGGGGTGTGGTGGAAGGGCTAGAAGTCAGCAGAGAAGCGGAAAAACAAATTGCTGTTACTAGAGGAATGGCAATCGATAACGAAGGTCGAGACATTATTATCTTATCGGATTCTCCTCTACCAGACACCATTAACTTAGATGGATTAGAACTCAATACAACTATTGAAATTACCATCATCTATCGGGAAATTCCAGAAAACCCTTACCAAGTAGAAGTAGGTGGCGTGACTAAATACACTCGCACCGCTGAACGTCCCAAATTTGTTATCTACGGTGGTACCACTAGGCAAGACAATCTCCAAGATGGCAATGTAGATTTAAGAACTGGTAATGTCCCTACCGATGGTACTGTAGTGCGGTTGGCACAGGTGAGACTAGACAATAACGGTAATGTTAGTACAGTGGATAATTCTGTACGGAAACTTGCTGGTGCCAAGTTACCTTCCCCCAGACAGTTTATTGTGGATATAGCTGAAGATGATCAAACAATTTCTGTACCAGCGGGAACAACTGTGGATGACTGGGTAATTTTTGTTTCCCCTAGAGAGCTGGCAGTACAAAAAAGTGGTGCTTTTGTCTCCGATTTTGAGATAGAAGTTTCTGCCGAGCCAGAGACAAACGGCTGGAGAATTCGTTGTTACAGTCAGGACTTATCAACAAATACAATTAACCCTGGCACAGCTAACTATATGTTGCTTAGGAAATAGTCTATTGACTTAATTCTGTACATTTAAATTGATAAACAAGCTAGGTAGTAGCAAAGACTATGAGTGAATACACTTGGCCTGATCATATCGATCTTACCGTCAAGAACAACGTTGGGATTGGCATAGAAAATCCTACGGAAAAATTGGAAATTGAAGGCACAGTTAAAGCGACAGAATTTGTAGGAGATGGTTCAAAATTGACAAATCTAAATCGTTGGTCACTAGCCTATGCCCATGATGCCAATGGTAACCGCACGGCAGGCAATATTGATGACTTAATTAATGCAGTACAAAATGGCTCTCAAGTAAGGGTATTAATGGATAGTGGTGACCATAAATACATCACGTATGCACAAAATATTACGATAAAAACTGGAATTGTTTATGTTCAAAATAATTCTCATGTAAGCATAAGTTTTGAGGGAGATGTATTGAAATTTCAAGACGATTCTTACTGGTGGATGGTTATTGTTAGTACTAAAGGCGATCGGGATAAGATTCGTTGGAATGTAGGGGAACATACTCCCCGTGGTCATGATAATGACAAAGTAGCGATGAAGTGGTTTGTTGACTGAAACTAACTCTTAGGAAATAGTCCCCCTACACACCATCAAAAAATCCGTACAGTTCAATGATATGCAAGTGATAAAGGAGCAAAGACTATGAGTGAATACACTTGGCCTGATGCTATGAATCTTACTGTCAAGAATAAAATTGGTATCGGTACAACCAACCCAGAAGCAGAGTTACATGTGCTCGGCAAGCTACTCGGCGCAGCCCAAGATACATCGGGAAATTCACTAAGAATCTGTTGTGGCAAAACTCCCGAAGGCTCTACTAATTGGCAACCTTATGATTCTACTCCTCAAGGTATTTATGTAGATGTAGATACTTCAGCGTGTGGTTTTAAATCTACACCATATTACATAGTAAATCTGCATGGCAATAGTAGTCATTGGATAGTTACAGGTGGAAGTGCTCCATACTTCGCCACAGCTAAAGGTTTTAGAATTTACCTCAGATTTATTTATGATCGAAACCTAACACCAGATTTTGCCAATCACAATGATCAAAAATGGCATATTCAATGGCTGGCAATTGGTAATTAGTACCGCTACCGGGAATTGACAATTAACAATTACATAAATTTATCAACGTTAGTAAAGAAGCAGAAGAACGATGAAACAACAACTAGAACAACGTCTGACAAGCCTAAAAACTGAATTTGAATCCGGTCAAACAATGTTGACAGAGTTAGAGGCAAAAAAGGCAAACCTTACAGAAACTTTATTACGGATTAGCGGCGCAATTCAAGTCTTAGAAGAAATGCTAGTTCAATCCCAAACATTAGAAGAAAACGGGAATCAAAATCTTGAAAGTGATGTCACAAGTATCTTAACTAATTCATAACTTTTTATCCCAGGATATAAATAAAAATGGATGAACTTAAATATACTTGGCCCGAAGCAGAACCAAATCTTACAGTCAAAGGCAAAGTTGGTATTGGTACTAAAACTCCCTCACAGGAGTTAGAGGTAATTGGTGATATTTCCGCTACAAACTTAAACCTGAATGGCTCCCTCACCATTGATAAGAACCTGGCTGTCGGTGGTAATTTCCAACTAGGTACACTATCGATCAACGCATTTTCCAGTGATGGAAACCTAGCAGATAACAGCAATTTAGCTGTTCCTACCGAGCAGGCAGTTAAAACCTATGTGGATAATCAAATTAGTACTAGAGCTGCTCTCAACGGTGCTACTAACCAAAATTTTGCCACTAATAACCTCACCGTAGGGGGTAATCTACGGGTATCGGGTAATTTGGAAGTACAGGGGGATGTGATTGCCCGTGATACCGAGCATATTGAGGGTAATGTCTCCTTGGGCGACCAAGACAGTGATGAAGTCAAAATTACAGGCGTAATTCGCTCAGGACACTCCTCAGGGGCGCTTAGGATAGATGATGCTTTGCATACCACGGGGTCGTTGACTGTGGATGGGAGTATAAGTGTTAGGGATGCGATCGCTACTGCTCAATTAAGTGTGACCGATCTGGTGAGTGGTTCTATAAAAATAGAGAATAATTTAACCTTAGGTGGCAAAGTCGGCATTGGCACACCAAATCCTAGAAATACTTTGGGAATTCGAGCAACACGTCAATCGGAAGAATTGATCAGTTTTGAAGATCCAAGTGGAAGAACTAAGTGGCACATAAACCAAAATTTAGGAGGCACAAATCCAGGACTCAATTTTGTGGAAACAGGTGTAGCAGATGGAAGATTTTTTATAAAAGCTGGTGGTAACGTTGGTATCGGTACAACAAACCCAGAAGCAGAGTTACACGTAATAGGCAAGCTACTAGGCGCGGCACAAGACACCTCAGGAACAGCCTTAAGAATCTGTTGTGGAAAAACTCCCGAAGGCTCAACTAATTGGCAACCTTATCGTGGTGGGACTAAAGGTATTTATGTAGATGTAGATACCTCAGCCTGTGGTTTTAAATCGACACCAATTTACCTAGTTAATATGCATGGAAACGGTAGTAATTGGGGAGCAACAGGCGGAAGTTCTGCATACGACAGGACTAACCAAGGTTTCCGTGTTTATGTGCGATTTTCTAGTGGTGAAGACCTAACACCAGATTTTGCCAATAGCAGAGGATGGCATATTCAATGGCTGGCAATTGGGAATTAGTACCGCTACAGGTAATTATCAATTAACAATTAACAAGTTTTGATCAACAGAGGTAAATAAAAATGGCTTTTAATTGGCCACAGCCAGAACTTACAGTCGATGGTAGAGTTGGCATTGGTACAGATACTCCCTCACAGGAATTGGAAGTAATTGGTGATATTTCCGCTAGAAACTTAACCCTGAAGGGCTCCCTCACCATTGATGAAAACCTGACTGTTGGTGGCAATTTCCAACTAGGTACACTATCCATCAATACATTTTCCAGTGATGGAAACCTAGCAGATAACAGCAATTTAGCTGTTCCTACCGAGCAAGCAGTAAAAACCTATGTGGATAATCAAATTAGCACTAGAGCGGATCTCAATGGTGCTGCTAGCCAAGATTTTGCCACTAATAACTTGTCAGTAAGTGGTAATCTACTGGTATCGGGGAATTTGGAAGTACAAGGGGATGTGATTGCTCGTGATACCGAGCATGTCGCTGGGAATGTTTCCTTGGGGGACCAAGACAGTGATGAAGTGAAAATTACCGGCGTAATTCGCTCAGGGCATTCATCAGGGGCGCTTAGGATAGATGATGCTTTGCATACCACTGGGTCCTTGACTGTGGATGGGAGTCTAAGTGTTAGGGATGCGATCGCTACTGCTCAATTAAGTGTGACCGATCGGGTGACAGGTTCCCTCACCGTAGAGAATAACTTAACTGTGGGTGGTTTGCGTGCTACCACTTTAGAAGTATCTGGTGCTTTAAAATTAGCGACTACAGGAACTCAGATTTTTCATAGTACCAATGAATCCGGTACACCTAGTGGAGATGGTTTTCGACTCAGGTACGACAACAATTTCTTTAGGACTAATCAAGATGCTTTAGTGATTGAAAAAACCGATGGTAATAACCCTAACCCTGATGGAGGCATTGCTTTTGTTAATACAGGTAACGATGGGGTTGTAGAAACTGCCCTTGTTATTAGAGGAAATAGCAATGTAGGTATCGGAACGACGAATCCATCTCAGAAATTAGACGTGAGTGGCAGTGTCAATATTAACGGAGATTTGAACGTAACTGGAAGTATTGCAGGTAGACTAGCTGGGCTAGGTATTGCCACTGCTTCATCATTAACCCATGGTCAAAGTATACCTGTTCCCGAGGGTTTTACTAGAGATGAATGCCTCTTTTTTGCAACCATCAAATATCTCAACTTCAGAGCTGGCGAGGACATTCTTGTTAATTGTTCCGCAGATGCTAATGGAACCATTACTGCAACTCCTGAGGGTAAAGTAGCCGCTAAAGGTTATGCGATCGCTCAAAAAGGTGGATGGCAGTGAGGGCTTACTAACAAAAGGGTTTATTTAAGGAGACTGACTATGATTATTATTTTTGATAAAAAAACAAAAAAGCTGGTTAGCTTTGCAGGTCGAGTTTTGGATTGTGGAAAATGGCGAGAACCAACTTTAGAAGAACTCTATCCAAACAAGAACCCTGAAGACTTTTCCGCCTGGGGCTTTGTTTGTATCAAAGACTCCCCTAAATATGCCTTAAGCCCCAATCTAGACCGATGGCAACTTAAACTTGATGAAAATGGAGTACCCATAGGAGTTGAAAGAAAACCGAATCCTCTTAAAATCCATCTGATCACAACTGCTATCGATACAGATGGTGACGCTATTCCTGAATTAATTGCTGATGGTAAAGATAAAGCGATTATCACAATCGAAGTCATAAATTCACGAGATGAAATCGTAAAAAAAGATTTCAATATAGCTCTTAAAACAACTGGAGGTACCCTTTCAGCAAGAAGAGTAACCGCTAAAGAGGGACAAGCCACAGTAGAACTTACCTCTTCTGTTGAAACTGTATCAGTGACCGTGAGTGCGGTAGCCGAAGGCGTTAAAAGTGACTCGATTTCATTGGAATTTATGCCACCTGAATCATGACTGGCAAGCAGCCAATTGATGAAAAGTAAAAGGCGAAACCTATAGGGCATCAATGAGCAACCCAAAAACCAACGAATAAAAAATTTCTACTGAAATCATCAGAGATTTTACTCACCCAAATTTGTAAGCACAAATCAAACATCATTCACAGTTACATTTTGGCAACGGAGGTAAAGAAAAATGAGTAGTTGGCCAGATCCAGAACTTACAGTTAGTGGTAGAGTTGGCATTGGTACAGACACTCCCTCACAGGAGTTAGAGGTAATTGGTGATATTTCCGCTACAAACTTAACCCTGAGTGGTAGTGCTACTGCCGCCCAATTTGTTGGGGAAGGTTCCAGTTTAACCGGCTTAGTCACCACTACCGGAAACTCAACCATCGCTGGTTCCCTCACTATTAATGACAACCTTAGTGTCGGTGGTAATTTCCAACTCGGAACATTATCCATCAACGCATTTTCCAGTGATGGAAACCTAGCAGATAACAGCAATTTAGCTGTTCCTACCGAGCAAGCCGTTAAAACTTATGTAGATAATCAAATTACCCAGGTTAATAATGCCCTCGATACCAAAGCGAATCTCAATGGTGCTGCTGACCAAGATTTTACTGCCCAGAATTTGACAGTAGGGGGTAATCTACAGGTATCGGGGAATTTGGAAGTACAGGGGGATGTGATTGCCCGTGATACCGAGCATGTCGCTGGGAATGTTTCCTTGGGGGATGAAGATAGTGATGTCATTACCATCGCAGGGGTGGTAAGTTCCGGACATTCCTCCGGTGCTTTGGAAGTTAATTCTGCTTTGCATACCACTGAGTCGTTGACTGTGGATGGCAGTCTCAGTGTTGGTAATGCGATCGCTACTGCTCAATTAAGTGTCACAGATCGGGTGACAGGTTCCCTCACCATTGAGAATAGTCTCCAGCTCGGAACGGGGTTAGCCATTAATGAATTTTCCAGTGATGGAAACCTTACAGATAACAGTGATTTAGCTATCCCTACCGAACAAGCGGTTAAAACTTATGTAGATAATCAAATTACCCAGGTTAATAATGCCCTCGATACTAAAGCTGCTCTCAACGGTGCTGCTGACCAAGATTTTACTGCTAATAACCTGACTGTGGATGGCAGTCTCAGTGTTAGTAATGCGATCGCTACTGCTCAATTAAGTGTGACCGATCGGGTCACAGGTTCCCTAGCGATAGAGAATAATTTAACGGTAAATGGCAACTTAACGACTACAGGTTCGTTAGATCTCGGTGGAGATTTACGGTTGCGCGGAGCAGATATCCGAGATGCTGGCAACACATCGAGAATTCGTCTGATCGATAATGGAGATTTGTCCTTGAGAGCCAGTAATGGTCTACATTCTTTAACTATTGCTGAAAATCGTAATGTAGGTATTATCACCACAGATCCCCAAGCCAGATTGCACATTATCGGTGGTACTGATGCAGAACCCAATGGCGGTGGCTATTTAGTTGTCGGCAACACTAATCGTGTAAATCTTGCCATAGATGATAATGAAATTATGGCTAGAAATAATGGAGTTGTTTCTAACCTACATCTACAAGCTAGCGGGGGTAACTTACTAATTCAAAATAAATCGCCAGGTAGGGTTGGAATTGGACTGTCTAATCCAGTTACTACTTTGCATGTTAGGGGTACTAAAAATGGTGCTGCTTCGATGGCTAATAATATTGCAGTGATTGAAAATACTAGCAGTGGTACAAATGCAGATGTTTTAGCTCTCAAGATAGGTACTATTTCCCCTGGTGGGGGCTGTAATTTTATCACCTTCAAATCTGGTGACCGTGACGTTGGTGCCATTGAGGGAACTGGCAATAATAATATTCGTTTGAGAAGCGGTAGTGGAGATTATGCAGAATACTTACCACGACTTAATCATAGTGAAGTAATTGAACCAGGTGAACTAGTGGGTGTATTTGGTGGCAAAGTTACCAAGTATACCCAGGGAGCAGATCAAGTTATGGCAATTACTAATCAGCCTATTGTCTTAGGCAATGCTCCCCAAAAGCAAGAGCAACATCTCTATGAGCAAGTAGCATTTTTGGGACAAGTGCCCATTAAAGTTCGAGGTAGCGTGCAATCAGGAGATTATATTATCCCTTCAGGTTTCAATGATGGTATGGGGATAGCAGTCTCACCTCACGAAATCGCAGCCAACCAATTTGCCCTTATTGTTGGTAGAGCTTGGGAAACTTCCGAGCAAGAAGGTGTAAAACCGATCAACGTTGTCGTTGGTCTTAATTCTAATTACCACTGGCTCTCAAGTTTGTTGCAAAAGATGCAAATTCAGCAATCGGAAATAAAGATCTTAAAAAACCAAATTCAAGAGTTGAAATCACCAACAGGTGTTTCAGTGTCTTAGTCTTGACTTAAATTCCGTAACACAATGGCACAGAATTACCAACAGCTTAATTATATACCAAAGGGAACAGGGAACAGGGAACAGGGAACAGGGAGTAGTGAGTAGGGAGTAGGGAACAGGGAACAAAATTCTCACAATTCATTTAGGATTGCTATATGGTTAATAAAAACTATGACAGAACAACCAATCAAACGCAATTGCGGTTTTAACCAAAGTCGTCAAAGAGCAGCACCATAGGATTTCAGTGCTGATGGAAAAGGTAGAAACCTTGGAACAGATGAGGTAAAGAAAAATGGCTTTTAATTGGACACTTCCAACACTGACAGTCAACGGTGAAGTTGGCATTGGTACAGACACTCCATCAGAGGAGTTAGACGTAATTGGTGATATTTCCGCTACTGGCAATATTTCTGCCACAAACCTAACCCTTAGTGGTAGTGCTAATGCTGCCCAATTTGTTGGGGATGGTTCTCGTTTAACCGGCTTAGTCACCACTACCGGAAACTCAACCATCGCTGGTTCCCTCACTATTAATGACAACCTTAGTGTCGGTGGTAATTTCCAACTCGGAACATTATCCATAAACGCATTTTCCAGTGATGGTAACTTGGCAGATAACAGTAATTTAGCTGTTCCCACCGAACAAGCCGTTAAAACCTATGTGGATAATCAAATTACCCAGGTTAATAATGCCCTCGATACCAAAGCGAATCTCAATGGTGCTCCTAGCCAAGATTTTGCCACTAATAACTTGTCAGTAGGGGGTAATCTACAGGTATCGGGGAATTTGGAAGTACAGGGGGATGTGATTGCCCGTGATACGGAGCATATTGCTGGCAATGTCTCCTTGGGGGATGAAGATAGTGATGTCATTACCATCGCCGGGGTGGTAAGTTCCGGACATTCCTCCGGAGCTGTGGAAGTTAATTCTGCTTTGCATACCACTGAGTCGTTGACTGTGGATGGCAGTCTCAGTGTTAGGGATGCGATCGCTACTGCTCAATTAAGTGTGACCGATCGGGTGACAGGTTCTCTAGCGATAGAGAATAATTTAACTGTTAGTAATGCGATCGCTACTAGTGAACTCAATGCCACTGGAACTATTCAGGCAAATCGGTTTGAGGGGGATGGCTCCGCTTTAACAGGTATTAATCCTGGAAAGTGGTCTGAGGGTAGTAGTGGCAGTATTTACTACAACAATGGGAATGTAGGGATTGGCACATCAAATCCTAGCGCCAAATTAGAACTGGCAGGTGCTTTAAAATTAGCAACTACTGGAACTCAGATTTTTTATAGTACCAATGAATCCGGTACACCTACTGGAGATGGTTTTCGACTCAGGTACGACAACAATTTCTTTGGGAGTAATCAAGATGCTTTAGTGATTGAAAAAACCGATGGTAATAACCCTAACCCTGATGGAGGCATTGGTTTTGTTAATACGGGTAACGATGGCGTTGTAGAAACCGCGCTAGTCATTAAAGGAAATGGAAATGTGGGCATCGGTACAACTAGTCCCGCATCGGGAGCCAAATTAGATGTTCGGGGTAATGTCTATGTTGGCGGTCAGGCAGCAATTGCTTCCAACAACTATTGGCACAGAGCGCAATCGACCGCTGATAATCGCTATGGCTACTTTGAAGTCAGAAGAAAAAACAATCAGCGAGGTTTGTACCTGGGATGGGGCTCTCCTGGAAAATATGTAGATCTAAGACTTGAGGAAGGTAACGCTCTGGCCATAACAGGCGGTAAGGTTGGTATTGGCACAAAAACCCCCAAGAGCACACAGCATATTGTTGGTGACTTAGTTCTTGGTAAAGATGTGAATAACCAGAAGTTTATTTTTCATTCAAGAACTAATGGTAATGGGGATTTTATCCATATAACTTGTGATAACTCTGCCGGGGGTTGGGATTGGAGCAAAGGCATCATGTTCTTTCGTAATGGTGATGTCCGCATCAGAGGAAGATTGTTAGTCAATAATATTCCCTTTGGCGATCGCCGTAATATGCAGTGGGATAATTCCAGCAAGCTCTTTTATCAAGATAACTCCTCCCGAAAAAGCAAGGAAAACATCGCATCTCTAGAAGATGATTTCACCAAGATTTTGCAAGTAGCACCAAAAACCTATACACGACCTGGGGATGCAGAACACTGGGAAATTGGATACATTGCTGAAGAATTTCATGAACTAGGTTTAAATCAACTCGTTTACTACGATCAAGACGGCTCCCCTGGGGCAATCAATTACCGCAAAATCAGCATGTACTTGGTTGAAGTTGTCAAAGAGCTTGAGCAGAAGCTCCAGCAATATGAGCGCAGGCTCAATCAATTAGAAAAAAAGGTACCCTCAAGGGTACTACAAAGCGGGGGTTAGATCTGACATTCTATAAAATGTATTGATTAAAAGTAATTACAGTAAGATGTAAACCCCATGAGTTACAACTACTAGAATCCCTGTGTATTCCAATACGGAAAATCAGCATGTACTTGGTTGAAGTTGTCAAAGACCTTGAGCAGAAGCTCCAGCAATATGACCGCAGGCTAAACCAATTATAAAATCCTCTCTAGTCAAGATTTACAGCTTTGGTGCTCAAGCACCAATTGTAGCAACGCTACCGCTAATTAACAATTAACAATTTGTTCTCAACAGAGGTAAATAAAAATGGCTTTTAGTTGGACACTTCCAACACTTACAGTCAATGGCAAAGTTGGTATCGGTACAGAAACTCCCTCACAGGAGTTAGACGTAATTGGTGATATTTCCGCTACTGGCAATATTTCTGCCACAAACTTAACCCTGAGTGGTAGTGCTACTGCCGCCCAATTTGTTGGGGATGGTTCCAGTTTAACCGGCTTAGTCACCACTACCGGAAACTCAACCATCAATGGCTCCCTCACTATTGATGACAACCTTAGTGTCGGTGGCAATTTCCAACTAGGTACACTATCGATCAACGCATTTTCCAGTGATGGTAACTTGGCAGATAACAGTAATTTAGCTGTTCCTACCGAGCAAGCGGTTAAAACCTATGTGGATAATCAAATTAACAAGGTTAATAATGCCCTCGATACCAAAGCGGCTCTTAATGGTACTGCTAGCCAAGATTTTGCCACTAATAACTTGTCTGTAGGGGGTAATCTACAGGTATCGGGGAATTTGGAAGTACAAGGAAACGTAATTGCCCGTGATACCGAGCATATTGCTGGAAATGTCTCCTTGGGGGATGCTGATAATGATGAAGTGAAAATTACCGGTGTAATTCGCTCAGGGCATTCATCTGGGGCGCTTAGGATAGATGATGCTTTGCATACCACTGGTTCCCTCAGAGTGGATGGTAATTTGAGTATCGGCACCATGAATCCGCAGGCGAAGTTAGAAGTTAATGGCGAGCTTAAGTTGCAAGAAGGTGTAGCAGTCAATCAGTTTTATAGTGACGGCACTTTCAGTAGTAATAGCCAGTTAGCAGTACCTACCCAAAGGGCGGTGAAAACTTATGTAGACGAGCAAATACAGCAGTTAAAAAAAGAACTCAAGAAAACGAAGGATGAACTAACAGCGACAAAAAAAGCTCTTGAGAGTCAAATTATATCAAGTATTTCTTCTTTAAAAAATGAAATTGAAACCGGGTCGATTATTGCTCAAAAAGCGGCTATGCTTCAAGCAAGAGATGAAAATCACTGGCTCAGATTTCATAGAGTTGATAGCTCTAACCACGATCTGTTTGAGTTATGGCGTAATGATGACAAGTGGTTCCCTACGATTCGGGTTCAAGCTTCAGATAAATTATTAGCCAGAAATGAAGGTCACTGGCTCAGATTTCATAGAGTTGATAGCTCTAACCACGATCTGTTTGAGTTATGGCGTAATGATGACAAGTGGTTCTCTACGATTCGGGTTCAAGCTTCAGATAAATTATTAGCCAGAAATGAAGATTACTGGATGAGATTTCATAGAGTTGATAGCTCTAACCACGATCTGTTTGAGGTATGGCGTCATGATCACAAGTGGTTCTCTACAATTCGGGTTCAAGCTTCAGATAAATTATTAGCCAGAAATGAAGGTCACTGGATGAGACATAAAGGGGTCGGCGCAGGAAATCGAGACTGCTATGGTCTGTGGAGATCAGATGATAAATGGTTTAACTTGATACAAGTTGCAGCTACAGGTAACCTGCCATAGCAAAAGTTTTCCACTTACTATTAGCTCATTTTGAGTAATACCATAACAAGGAGAAAACTGAGACAACAATTATAACAACGTCTAGCCACCTAAACCTCCAAATTTTAATTATAGAAAAAAAGGCTGGATGCTCTGGATAAATAACCGGCAAAATTCAGAGATTATTGGTTACGTATTAGTGGGGCAAAGCAAGTCTTATAAGACTTGCTTTGCCCAAGCCCAAACACCAGAATAAAACGAGGCTCAAAATCTTGATAAAGATGCCGTAAGTATTTTGAGCAATTAACAATTTTTTTATCAACGGAGGTAAAAACAAATGAGTAGTTGGCCAGAGCCAACACTTACAGTCGATGGTAAAATTGGCATTGGTACAGATACTCCCTCACAGGAGTTGGACGTAATTGGTGATATTTCCGCCAAAAACTTAAACCTGAATGGCTCTCTCACTATTGATGAAAACCTGACTGTTGGTGGTAATTTCCAACTAGGAACATTATCGATAAACGCATTTTCTAGTGATGGAAACCTAGCAGATAACAGCAATTTAGCTGTTCCTACCGAACAAGCCGTTAAAACCTATGTGGATAATGAAATTACCAAAGTTAATAATACCTTAGATACCAAAGCGGCTCTTAACGGTGCTGTTAACCAAGATTTTGCCACTAAAAACTTGTCAGTAGGGGGTAATCTACAGGTATCGGGGAATTTGGAAGTACAGGGGGATGTGATTGCCCGTGATACGGAGCATATTGCCGGAAATGTGTCCTTGGGAGACGCTGATAATGATGAAGTGAAAATTACCGGAGTGCTGCGCTCAGGGCATTCATCTGGGGCACTGAGGATAGATGATGCTTTGCATACCACGGGGTCCTTGACTGTAGACGGTGGTTCAGCAAATTTTGATACTAGTGATGGAAAATACCCTTTGATAATTAGCAGGCTAGGTAGTGCAAATCAAGCTGCAAAAATTAGCGTACATGACACTCTGATGACATTCCACTATATCAATGATGAAGCTAGTAATTCGATATGGTTTAGACTACAAAATACAGATACTGAAACAGGAAGAGGAATAAATGCAAATGATAATGTTGTCATGACCTTAAGGGGTGATTCAACAGGTGGCAAAGTTGGTATTGGCACCACAAATCCTAACGCCCAACTAGAAGTGTCTGGAGATATTCAAGCTACCGGAAAATTATCTTCTCAAAATGGCCAAGTGAGAAGAGACTTTGTGACATGGAGTACTAGACTAAGAACATCTAACCCCATACATATCAAAACTAATATTCCCAAGAAATCCAATATTATGTATAGGATTTTAGTGGAAGGCTATAACTATGGAGTTGCTGCTGCTATTAATTCAGATGTAGTCGGATATACTTACCAAGAGAATACTATAGTATCGGCTCAAGCAAAAGATTACGCCAATGGTGTCAGCATTTCCCAGTACTACAGTTCTGATGGTTACGTTGTTGTAAAATTAACCACAGTAAATACTAACCACCTAGGATTTTCAGCTTCGGCATGGTTTACAAATCCAACAGGTGCTGGTTTTAATATTTCTGCGACAGTTCATCATCAAGCTGAAGATTTGTAAGTTTTAGATACTATTAAGGTAAGTATTTCCCAGCAATTACAACAAACTTAGTAGTGGAACCCTAGCAATACTCGGTCATTCTCGGTACACAGGCAGTGAGATTATGGGATATCAACGGGCAAGCCAAACCAAAAACAACCAAACAACCCCAACGGGGAAAACCGTTCAAGCCAAGCCAACCCCCTTGGCTACCCATAGTCCGGTTCACCCCCTCCTGAAACTGCAAAGCATCATCGGTAACCAAGCCGTCAATCGTCTCATCCAGACAAAAATGCAAGTGGGGGAACCAAATGATGTGTACGAGAAGGAAGCGGACACAGTTGCAGCCCAAGTAATGCGGATGTCAGCACCCTCAGTGCAAAATCAAATGGAGGAAGAGGAAATACAAACTAAGCCGATAGCCCTACAGTTACAATCCGACGAAGAAGAAATACAAACTAAGCCCATAGCCCTACAGTTACAATCGGACGAAGAGGAAATACAAACTAAAGCAAATCCCAGTCAAACCCCACAAGTATCCCCTAATTTAGAAACCAAAATCCAATCCCGACGGGGTACGGGTCAACCTCTGCCAGCATCTACCCGTGCTTTCATGGAACCCAGATTTGGGGCTGACTTTAGTGGGGTGCGGGTGCATACTGACTCTAGTGCGGTACAGATGAATAAGGAGTTGGGAGCCCAAGCCTTTACCCATGGTAGGGATATTTTCTATGGTGCGGGGAAGTCTCCTGGTAAGAATAGTTTGACGGCCCATGAGTTGACCCATACGATACAGCAAACTGGGGGAATTCAGGCCAAGGTAATTGATCAACAGGCCAAGAAGACAAATAAAATAGAAAAGAAGGCTGGGTTTGCTGTTCCGATCAAGGAGAGTCCGGGGAATGGGGTCAATCAAGAATCTCAGACTCTTGTCAAGGATACTGATATAAAACCAGAAGTCGAGGGGGAAAATACAGTTAACACAGAGGTAGTTGCACCTCAAGAGACTGCTGCTCCTAAGGCTGAAACAGCCCCAAAGCCGGAAACAAATGCCACATCGGTTAGTTCTGGAGGAACTCCAGGGAAAAACCAGGAGGCAATGGCTCCAGAAGCAGCTAATCAAGGGATGAAAGCTGAGGTAAATCAAGAAACCACGGCAACAGCTGCTGAAGCAACACCCCAAGAAACTACTGCTGCTTCCCCAGAGTCAGATCCAGATTTTAAAGCAGTGGTTGCTAAAGCTAAGGGAGTTGCCAATAAGCAAAAACAACACGCCCCAGCTAGTACAAAAGCTAAACAAGCCCAAGCTGCAGCGGTAAGTCCTGCCAAGGAAATAGAAAGCAAAGCCCAGGCCAATCAAGTGGGTGAGATGGCACAAGCTCCCACTCCTGGTTTTAATGCTGCTGCTTTCAAGGCTAAATTAATGGAGCGCATCCAGTCAACAGCTCCGGAAACTCTTGAACAAGCGGATGAGTTTAAGGATAGTAACAAACTGGCTTCTGTCAAGAGCCAGATGCAAAATACCGTTAAGCAAGAGCAAACTGCATCTCAAGCACCCTTAGAACAGAAGGCGAAACAAGCACCGGATACCAGCAGTATCGAACCGAAATCAGTAACTCCCCTACCTGCCAATGAAGCGGGAGCAGTAACCAAAAATATTGGTGCTCAAAAAGCTATTCCTAAAGCCAAGGGACAAGGTGAAGTGGAGGCACCGCTACAAGAAAGTAGCCAAAAACTTGACCAACAGATGGCTGACGCTGATGTTACCACGGAACAGTTAGCCAATTCCAATCAACCCCAATTCCAAACGGCTTTAGCAGCAAAACAAGAGGCTCAAACTAATGCCAGCCAAGCACCCCAAGCCTATCGTCAGTTCGAGCAAAACCAGTTAACCCAAGCCCAAGGGGAAGCTGCAACCACAGCTGGGCAACAACTGCAAGGAATGCATGGCTCCCGCGCTGAATTATTAGCTCAGGTTACCAATCAGCAAGTTGAAGCTAAGGGTAAGGATGAGCAAAAGCGAATTGATGTTGCTAGCCACATCAATGGTATCTACCAAAACACAAAAACGTCAGTTGAGAACATCCTGAATGGCATTCAAGGCGAGGTCATGAGTCGCTTTAATGCTGGAACCGAGCGGGCTAAAAAGGCTTATGAAAATTACGTTGCTCCATACATGGAGGACTATAAAAGCCGTTACGATGGTATTTGGGGCGCAGGCAGGTGGTTTAAGGACAAGCTTTTGGGAGTTCCCCCAGAAGTTACTGCCTTTTTTAAAGAAGGGCGGAATGAATATCTCAGTGAGATGGATGTAACCCTTACTGATATTGCTAACTATGTGACTGAGCAGCTTAACCTAGCCAAGGAGAAGATTGCAGAAGGTAGGCGAGAAACTCAGGAATATGTAGACGGATTACCTGCTTCTTTGCAGCAGGTTGGACAAGAAGCTGCTAATAATATTCAGAGTCAGTTTGATGGGCTAGAGCAAAGTGTTGATGATAAACACGGTCAGCTCATAGATACCCTGTCACAAGCCTACACTAAAAACCTCGAAGAATTGGATGCCCGTATTGAGGAGATGAAGGCATCCAATCAACCCTGGTTCGCCAAGGCATTTGATGCCATAACTGGAGTCATCGATACTATTAAGAAACTCAAAGACATGTTGCTGAGTGTCTTGAGTAAAGCGGCTAGTGTGATTGGTACCATTATTAAAGACCCCATCGGCTTCCTAGGTAACTTAATTAGTGGTATCAAACAAGGCTTTGAGAATTTTGTCGGTAACATTGGGCAACATCTACAAGCCGGTTTAATTGGCTGGTTAACTGGAACCCTGGGACCGATGGGTATTCAACTACCCGATGACATCTTTAGCTTACCGGGAATATTCAGCTTAGTAACCCAAGTCTTGGGCTTGACATTTACTTACATTCGTGGTAAAGCAGTCAAACTATTTGGGGAACCAGTAGTAGCTGGGATGGAGAAAAGCGTGGAAATATTCCAGGTATTACGCGATCGCGGACCCATGGGACTGTGGGAACATGTTAAGGAACAGTTCAACGACCTGAAACAAACAGTCATCGAAGAAATCAAAAGCATGGTAGTTACCCAGGTGATCACCGCCGGGGTGAAGTGGGTTCTGAGCTTGTTAAATCCAGCATCAGCCTTTGTCAAAGCCGCCATGGCAATTTATGATATAATAATGTTCTTTATCAATCGCGGTAGTCAGGTGCTGGAATTGGTAAATGCTGTGGTAGATGCCGTGAGTGCGATCGCATCTGGTGCAGTTGGTGGTGCAGCCAAGTTGGTAGAGAATGCTTTAGCGAAAGCTGTACCAGTGGTAATAGGGTTCTTGGCTTCCTTGTTGGGTATTGGTGGTTTGGCGAAGAAGGTTGAGAATATTATTGGTAAGATTCGCCAGCGGATTGATCAGGCGATTGATAAGGTGTTGTTGAAGGCTAGGGGGTTGTTTAATGGGAAGAAGGGTAAGGGGAGTAAGAATGAGCAAAGTAAAGAAAAAGTAGTTGAAGCCGGACTTAGAGACTTACATGTTGAAGAGAATAAATATTTAAAGAACAATAAAATAACTAAAGCTAATGCAATGAAAGCTGCCAAGATTACAAAGAATAAACATCCTATATTCAGCTCTATCACAGTTATTGATGGGGGAAAAGATTGGGATTATGATTATACAATTCGAAGAAGTAAAAGAGAAGATGGCAAAAAAAAAGCGGAAAGAGATAGAAAACATTCAAATCAGACTTGTGAAGATGAAGTCCTTGAGAGACTCCAAGAGGAAAAAGATGCAATTTGTGGTTCTATACCACTGCCTAAGTGTAAGCCAGCTTTGGATAAGCTAAAAGCAGGGAAAAAACTCAAAGGAATATCAGTCAAAGGAATGACGAAAAACCATGTTATTAACAGAATTATAATTATACAAGAATGTATTGATAAAAGACAACAAATACAAGATGAATGCTTTGGTGGAAAACCGGATCAAAGACATGAAGATGCTATCAATCAAATGAAGAATGCACTGGAAAACTGCCAAGAGCTATTAGACAATTATGGAGATTATATATAGAGAATATTTTTAGCTCAAGCCTTGAACGTTACTATTAATCTCAAGTATTGAGTTTACAGTAGTTTATCATAATGTTATTTTGGTTAATTAAAATGAACAATCAAGATATTTTTGATATAATTCGAGACCATGATGATAGTAATCTTGCGAAAATGATTGAACAAGGCCTCGACGTTAATTTTTACATGCCTAATCCCCCTTTCTGGACTCCCTTACAAGAAGCGATAGATGAAGTGGATTATGGAGGAAAAATAGAAATTGTAAAACTTTTGATAAAAGCCGGAGCTGATGTCAATGCTTGGAATCTAGACCGGGATTCTCATCCATTACTCATGGCTATGTGGGGCGGCCACAAAGATATAGTAAGCTTACTATTGAAAGCGGGAGCTAATCCTAATGTCAAGGATAATGAAGGCAATTCTCCTCTGAGATGGAGTGTAGAGGAAGAAAATATAGAAATGGTTCAACTGCTCCTTAATCACGGAGCAAAAGACACAATCAATGAAGCTGGCGGATTTAGTGGAATGAATGCATTAGGGATCGCGGTAAGTAAGCTGAATATTCCGATAATTAAAACGCTTCTCGATCGAGATGCCGATCCCGAAGTAATTGATAACGATTACCGAAAACCAATAGAAAGGCTGCCGAAGAATGCAGACACTGAGATAAAAGAGAAAATCACAAGATTATTGGTGCGTTACGGCGCAAAAGAGCCAAATGTCTCTTACCTCAAGCAAACAATCCCATGACACACTCTAGACATACCTCATAGTATGGTGGTAGGCGTTCAGCTTAGTGCGATCGCGAAGCGTAGCCCTTTGGGCTAATCGCTGATCTTGCTTTGGTGCGCCCTTCGACAGCGTAACGCACCAAAGCAATCGAATCGATAACGGTACTAACGCCCGCAAAATAGCAAAATGTTCCTTATATTGACCAAACAAGTGCCTGAAGCACCCTACTCATCACTATGGTTTCCCTTTGCTAGCGTAAGCATCCCGCTCACTATTGAAGGATAAATGAAAATTACTCATATATAGCGCTACGCGCCAGGCAAGAGGCAAGAGGCAAAAGTTGACTACAACAGCTTTTGAGCATGTATCAATGTCCTAAATTTAATGGGTAGTGCTATACCAAAGGGAACAGGGAACAGGGAACAGGGAACAGGGAACAGGGAGTAGGGAGTAGGGAAAAGGGAACAAAAATTATCACAATTCATTTAGGATTGGTATATATAATCCTGTTGAAGAGGTAATCATCCAATGGAAAAACTAGAAAAGTACCGATTATTCATCCGCCAGCTATTAACTAATCATGCCACCTTAGAAGCGAATAATCCAAATTCAGAGATTGAGTGTCAACTTATTTTTGACACAGAACATGACCATTATCAACTTCTAGATATCGGCTGGGATGGACTCAAACGAGTTTACAACTGTTTCATCCATTTAGATATCAAAGATGGTAAAGTTTGGATTCAGCGAAATATGACAGAAGCTGATTTGGCGCAATATTTGGTGGACATGGGTATACCAAAAGAGGACATTCTTCTCGGTTTACATCCCAGTTATAAACGTCCTTACACAGGCTACGGAGTGGCTTAGTAGTGGATTAATTGACAATAAAATATAACAAAACATCACTCATAATGATACCGACAAGCCAGAAAATCAATCTGACTACTTCCCACCCGATAAACCAGCCGATGTTCCAAATCAATGCGGCGTGACCAAATATCTGCATCCATATACTTTAATGGTTCTGGTTTACCAATGCCCTCAAATGGATTGATTGTCCATTACAGCAGTAACCAAATCCAAAATTTTCGACGCCACTTTAAAATCATGCTTGAACCACCAAGCCAAATCTTCCTTAAACCTAGAACTAAAACCAGGACTGCGATTAACCACAACTGGCTTTACTTGATCCAATTCAGCCTTTTTCTTCTTCTTCTTGCTCAATTCCCAACTCAGAGTAAAGTTCTTCAATGGTTTGAGGTTTTATTTTTCCAGTCTTAGACTCCTCAATTGCATCCAGCAGGCGAATTGCATTGCTAGGGGTTCTTAACAGATAAACCGTCTCTACTAAACTCCTCAAATCCGATTCTGTAATCAAAGCAACATTCTCCCCATCACGACGATTGATGATATATACCTGATTATTTTGTGCAACTATATCCAACAACTTAAATAAGTTATTTTTAGCATCATTTTGAGATGTAATCTCGTAATCAAACATCAGTTTATGTACAGATTTACGTACATATATTATATCACTTATTCCAAATCAAGCAACGTAAGCATTCAGCCATCAGCCGTCAGCCGTCAGCCGTCAGCTTATTGTATTCAAAAGCTGATAGCTGATACGCGACACGCTGATAGCTGATACGCGACACGCTGATAGCTGATACGCGACACGCTGATAGCTGAAGACTTACCTAGCAACAGATGCTTTCCTTGAAACCAAAACCTGATCTGACTTTATGAATTGTAAATTGTTATGAGTAATCATACTGAAAATTTACCTTTAGACAAAGAGTTAACCTTAAGCGACTCCTGCAATCCCTTAACCATTTCCACAACTTCAGGTGCGACCCGTGGCGAATTTAATTCTTAATGGTAAGAGCGCACCTACCTATCCCTCAGCAAACAAAGTGCAACGCTAAGCAATTGCAAATTCAGTGCGATCGCCCCTAGGTTGGGTTGAGCGAATAAATATTTTTGAGAAAACCTATCGATTTGATAGCAGAGCGGAACCCAACATCATCTCTTATTTTACCTGAATTTGTTGGGTTTCGTTGCCTCAACCCAACCTACAATACTACAATACATTCCCAAAATGAAGAAACAACAAGGCAATGTTTCAACAAACCCTACTTACCAGTGCGATCGCATAATCTTGTAGGTTGGGTAAAGCTTTCGCGAAACCCAACAGGGAGAATTGGTGTTGGGTTTCACTTTTGGTGGCTTTCGATAAATTTTTCAGGTGTTTGATCAACGCTTTGCCACAATTATTGTGATAAATTAGGAGGTTGTACTCGATAAACTCGAATAAGTTTACCTGCGAGAGTTTCTAATCCATTTATCGCCTGATCAATATTCATTACCATTCTCTGGCGATCGCCATCATCTACGCAAGCAATAATTCCGCAATGTTCCTGATTTAAACGATGTAAACGAAAGAAATCACGGCGATTTAAAGTTAATACTGCGCGATTTTGGTTCACAGCAAAAGCTAATACTGCTTCATCGGATAAACCCTGATTACCAGCTTCTTGGACTGTTAAAACATCATGTTCTAAAGAACGAAGTAATTCTACTACTTGTCTAGGAAACTGCTCATCAGCATATAAACGAACCATCATTAATCTGCCTCATTTTCTTGGATTGCAGTGGCAACTTCCTCAGGATTAACTTGGGCATAGATCCAAGCATTCGCTAAATCAATTGCTGTTAATGTAGGATAGTCATAGAGTAGTTGAGACTCGCTAATGCCTAGATTACGGGCATTTACCAATACCCAAACAGGAATACGAGTTCCA
>NZ_JAAHHU010000530.1:0-2931 GCF_010672095.1 Moorena sp. SIO3I6
TAAACAAAAGACCAAAAAAACAGAGCGGCAGGGCAGTCCGTTCTTAAAGCCCAGCGCCTCCTAAGCAATAGCTGGATTGGCTGGGAAGCCCACACTGAACTCAAAGAGTCAGTGTGGGAGCTGTCACCGTTTTGCTGATATGGCCGATTGCTTTTAACTAGGTTTTGTGAACAGTAAACAGTTAACAGTAAACAGTTAACTGTTTACTTATGGTATTACCTTTGCCCTCAGGGATGTTAGAACAGAAATAAGGCAAATTTTTTGTTCATTGAGTTGAAGCGTTGTCCACCTTGGGCTTTAATATCCCTTGCTGCCAATGGGTTTATGATTGTGACTCTCACCTGGTTACTACTGGGTGAGTATCACCAGTCAAAGTCAGATCCAGTTAGCCATCCTGTGGTAACTACCCGAATTTTAAATCCTACCCCTGAGCCAGTAATTGAATTAGGGCCACGACACCAGTTAAATTACCAACAATGGCTGGCACTGCTGGAGAAGGAAGCTCAGGTAGTGGCTAATCAACAACCGGAACAGTTAACAGTCCTGTTGGGAGATTCTCTAAGCCTATGGTTTCCCAATGCACTGCTACCCCCAAAACGCTACTGGCTTAATCAAGGACTGTCTGGGGAAACCTCAGCAGGGTTGCTCAAGCGCTTAGATATTTTGGATCAGACTAAGCCAGAAGCAATTTTTGTGATGATTGGCATCAATGACCTAATTCGGGGGGTCAAGGATGAAGCAATTCTAGAAAACCAACGGCTAACGATTCGCTACTTGCGGCGAGCCCATACCGAAACTAAGATTGTCCTTCAATCGATTTTGCCCCATGGTGCTGAACAGGCAACCTGGGAAGGACGCGATCGCTTACTTACTATCCCCAACAGTCGCATCCAAAATCTGAACCAGCAGCTAAAAGCGATCGCTCACGCAGAAGGAGCGATTTATCTAAATCTCTATCCCCTCTTTGCGGATAATCAGGGCAACCTGCAACCTGAGCTTAGTACCGATGGCTTGCATCTGAGTCCCCAAGGTTACTTAGTCTGGCGCTATGGTTTACAAATCTTTGAGGAACTTATCCTCCAAGAAGGATTAGCTATTCCGATAGCAAAGGGGACAGGGAGCAGGGAGTAGGGAGCAGGGAGTAGGGAACAAAAATTATCACAATTTATTTAGGATTGCTATAGTAACTGAGGTCACGGTTGATTGAAAGTAAATTAATAATAGCAGTGATTAATAAGTAATTTGCTTAAGATAGCTCAATGGATACAAAAGCTTTCAAGCGCTCACTCCAAAAATCAGATAACTACCACCGTAAAGGATTTGGTCACGAAGCCGAAGTTACCTCTCAGTTGGAATCGGAATATCAAAGCAGTCTGATTGAACAGATTCGTGCCAATAACTATCGGCTGCAACAGGGAGATGTGACCATCCGGCTAGCAGAAGCATTTGGCTTTTGCTGGGGTGTAGAGCGAGCTGTAGCCATGGCTTATGAAACCCGCACCCACTTCCCCAATGAACGGATCTGGATTACTAATGAAATTATTCACAACCCCTCTGTTAACCAGCGCTTGCGGGAAATGGAAGTAAAATTTATTGCCGTTGAGGATGGCAAGAAAGACTTCTCTGTTGTCGGTGCTGGGGATGTAGTGATTTTACCAGCATTCGGTGCTAGTGTTCAGGAAATGCAGCTGCTCCACGAGAAAGACTGCAAGATTGTAGATACTACCTGTCCTTGGGTGTCCAAAGTTTGGAATACGGTAGAGAAGCATAAGAAAAAAGAGTACACTTCCATTATTCACGGCAAATATAAACACGAAGAAACGGTAGCAACGAGTTCCTTTGCCGGAAAATATCTAGTGTTGCTGAATCTACAAGAAGCGGAATACGTTGCCAACTACATTCTCAATGGTGGCAACCGGGACGAATTTCTCGATAAATTTAAAAACGCTATCTCAGCTGGCTTTGACCCGGAGCAGGATTTAGAGCGGATTGGGATTGCCAACCAAACTACTATGCTCAAGACCGAGACCGAGCAGATCGGCAAACTTTTTGAGCGCACCATGATGAAGAAATATGGTACGTCTAATTTAAATGATCACTTCCAAAGCTTTAATACTATCTGTGATGCCACCCAAGAACGGCAGGATGCCATGTTGGAGCTCGTAGAAGAAAAGCTAGACTTGATGATTGTGATTGGTGGCTTTAATTCCTCCAATACCACTCACCTGCAAGAAATTGCTATTGAGCGACAACTACCATCCTATCACATTGACAGTGTCAACCGGATTATTTCTGCTGATGAAATCGAGCATAAACCCCTGCATCAGGAGGTGGAAGTAGCACGAAATTGGCTTCCCTCTGGTTCGATAGTAGTAGGAGTAACCTCTGGAGCGTCTACTCCTGATAAGGTAGTAGAAGATGTAATCAATATGATTTTTGAACTGAAGGCGACTGCTGTCGCAGTTTAGAACTAACTGGGGTTAGTTTAGGAATAACTGGGATTAGTTAAAATTGAAAATTTCAACTGGTTAATAGCCATTGATTATTTTCAATTTTAACAATTTTGTAAGCATTCAGATCTAAGCTCATGCGCTACGCGCACGCTACGCGAACAGCCTAATGCTTACGTGCCTCGATATCGATCCTGGGGATGCTAAAAAACGATTGGATTCTTACCAGGAAAACAATGGTCAAAAGTTTGATTTATCCCTAGCAATCACGTTTCCATTATAAACGAATAGGTTGACTTAAAAAAAATAATAACGGTAAAATTAAATGTAGTTTACATCTACTTAAAAATTGTATTCGCGCCTCATATTTTTTTTTTTCAAACTTTTTTTATTAATTGCAAATTGCCATGGAAATCCAAGACTACTTCGAGTTCCTAGCCTCTGACGACATTCGCATCAAAGGTAGCCGCATTGGTATCGA
>NZ_JAAHHU010000531.1:0-2928 GCF_010672095.1 Moorena sp. SIO3I6
GGAATTCATCGCAATAAAGAGTTTTTTGGAGTCCTCTATGACCTTACTAATCCAGAACGGCATCACCTGGCTTATCAATGGTTAAGGGGAGAAGATTTAGATGAAGAAGACCTGAAAACCCTTGGGGTCAGAGGGTCTATAGATAACGAAGACGATGCTCAGAATATCTTAATCAACTTCGGGAGAATTTCGTCATCCACCAAGCCGATTGTGCTGTGTTTTGACCAATTGGATAATATTCCTCGTTTGCCCGATGGTTCTCTGGATCTACAAGCGCTGTTTAATGTCAACTCTACCCTTAATACTCGCTTTCCCAATAACTTGTTGATTATTATTAGCATAGTCACTAATACCTGGAGAAGGAATTTAAAAAAACTTCAAGGGGCTGATCTCGCTAGACTTAGTCCTAAAATTCTGCTCAAAAACATTACCCTAGAGCAAGCGGAATCCCTCTGGGCAAGCATACTCTATCAGTTACATCAGCAAGCTGAACCAAAATCCACCTCACCGATTTACCCTTTAACTCGGCAAGACTTAGAACAAGAATTTCCTGGTGGCAAAACCACTCCCCGCCAGACCTTAAGCCTGGGAAATAAGCTAATTCAAAGGTATAAAACTCAGGTAGTTAACTCAGAGTTATCAAGGATTGACTTAATTAGTGAGGATACCGAGGGAGTTAAGATTTCAGAGCCATCAACGATTGACTTAACTAGTGAGGATATCGAGAGAGTTAGCATTTCAGAGCCATCAAAAACTGAGTCAACTACTAAAAAGGATACTGCTGGCGAATCAATACCAATAGAAGACAAACGCCTAGCCTCATTTAAATTAAAGTGGCAGAAGGAATTTCAAAAGACTGAGCAGCAAATTACCCGCATCCAAGATATTGGTGAATCGGAATTGATTGGGATGTTACGAGAGGCATTAGAAGCTCTGGAGGTTAGGGGTATTAAACCAAAATTTTTGTCCAGTAGCAAAACCTTTGCCAGTTATTCCCTAAGTTACCAGTTGCCATCACCTCAAGGACGGATCGCAGTAGTCTGGGGAGAAACTAGTAATGGTGGTAGCTTATTTTATATGATGAAGGCTTGTGATAAGGCTATTCAAGGCAATCACTGCCAAACCTTATACCTGATTCGCCATACAAAAATTAGCCTAAAACGTGATACTAAAGGGTACAAACTCTACAGCCAACTATTCAATGCTTCTAGGCATATTCACATCAAATTAGACGATCTCTCCTCTGTCCATTACTTAGCTACTTATCATAGCTTAGTTAATGATGCTTGTTCCCAAGAGTTAGTTATTGCTAATAAAACAATAACACTAACAGAGTTAAAGAGTCTAATCCGAGAATCAGTAATTTTGCAGGATTGTCCTTTACTAAAGGATTTGAATATTATTTCTATAGTAGATAATAAAGTACCCCTTAATCCAGTTAAGGAATTTGTGTTAAATGTCCTCAAACAAGACCAAGTAATTGGTCTTAAGGTTTTAATTAAAACTACTCACCGTCAATTTAATCGGCTCAAAGAAATAGAAATTCAACAACGGATTAAGGAACTTTGTCAGGAAAATGAACTAAAACTTATCCCTGTGGATGGTTCCCCAGAAACACAATCAGTATATTTGGTACCGTAAGCTATCAGCTATCAGCAATCAGCTATCAGCAATCAGTAATCAGTAATCAGTAATCAGTAATCAGTAATCAGCTTAAGCGCTACGCGCACGCTACTTGAGGTGCTATCACAGGCTAGAAGCCTGTGCCACGCTACTTGAGGTGCTATCACAGGCTAGAAGCCTGTGCCACACTACTTGAGGTGCCAAAGGCTGACGGCTGACGGCTGACGGCTGACAGCTAACCATTATTTTACCATAACAAAAATTCGGATAACAAGCACCAATGTACCTGACTCAACTAGCCCAGCTCCGAGAGTTAATCCTTAATTTATCAGCAGAAAAAATCCTCTGGTTAGATACGGAAATAGCTGACTGGAATACCCCTAATCCTAGATTATCTCTGATTCAGGTATTGGCTGATCCAACAGATAGAAATGGTGACAAAGCTTACATCTTAGATGTATTAGACAAACCGGAAGTAGTGCAATACTTTGTTAACCATATTATGGTTAATCCTAACATTGAAAAAGTCTTTCACAACGCTAGTTTTGATTTACGCTATCTAGGGGGTAAAGACCAAGCTAAGAATGTCACCTGTACCTATAAAATAGCTAGAACGCTGACGAATAAGAAACTGTCTAATCCATTACAGGTATCCAATAATAAACTAAAAACCCTAGCGCGAGAGCTGTGCAATTTCGCTAATGTCGATACAGAGGAACAAAGTAGTGATTGGGGAAAACGTCCGCTAACCCAAAAACAGCTAAAGTATGCAAAACTCGATACAGTGTATCTAGCCCATGTCCATAGCCGCTTACTAGAAATTGCCAAAAATAGCTCGAATCCAGAGCAGATGGTCACCAAAAAATCACGGACGCAACAATCAGAATCCCCTGGCTTCAGTGTTACCCAAGTTAGGGTAGCCATTGAATGTCCTCGCTTATTTTATTTGAGTCAGCGCTTTGGTGGAAAAACCCTATTTATACCACCATCCAACTCACCAGGTATTGGGACAGTATTCCATCAGCTATGTCAACAGTGTACTGACACACTAAAGCAAGATTCCCGATTTCAAGCCTTATTTTCTGCCACAGCAAGTCAGCTAGACCAAAGCCAGATTAGCTCTAAGATCCAAGCGCTACTGTATGAGCTAGTGGTTTTCCCCAAAATCAATACCAATCCAGATATAGCCTCGATCTTACTTCAACTGTGGCAAGGATTAAAATCACTAATTCCCCATTGGACTCAACTGCTAGTTACTAATCGACCCTATTGTCAGCCAGAGGCAGTAATTTGTACCCCCTTCGT
>NZ_JAAHHU010000532.1:0-2924 GCF_010672095.1 Moorena sp. SIO3I6
TATCCCAGGCATCAGCGCCTTTCAAGCAGCAGCGGCACAACTTGGTGTTGAGCTAACTATACCGGGACTAGTACAAACGATTATCCTGACTCGGATTAGTGGTCGTGCTTCTGCAGTGCCCGACTCAGAAGAATTAGCATCCCTAGCTGCTCATCAAGCTAGTCTGTGCCTCTATCTGAGTGCTCGTCATGTAGAAGCCGCTCAAGCCAAACTCCTAAAACACTATTCTGCTGATACACCAGTAGCGGTTTGCTTCCGCATTGGCTGGCCAGATGAAAAAATTTGGCTAGTTGACCTTGATAAAATGGCAGCAACTACTCAAGAGCACAATTTAATTCGGACAACCCTTTACTTAATCAGTCCGGCACTAAAAACGGCTTTAAACCCTGATCGCCTTAAAACCCGTTCCCGTCTCTATCATCCTGAACACTCTCACCTCTTTCGTCCTCAGCCGTCTATTGGATAAGATATATAATATAAAGTTAATTTTTGTATGGAAGTGTGAAGGAACTTAATTGCCCAACACTTAATTGCCCAAAGTGCAAAGGAAGATTAGAGCCAGTTACCTGCCATGACATTGAAGTAGACCGCTGTGTCAACTGCAAAGGCATTTGGTTTGATTCCCTCGAAGCAGAAATACTCAAAAAGATTAAAGGTTCTGAGAGTCTGGATATTGGAGACCCGGAAATTGGCTCTGAGCTGAATAATATCAATGATGATATTTGCTGTCCCCGCTGTGGAGCCAAAATGATCCGGATGCTTGATATTGATGAGTACAGCATCTGGTACGAAAAATGTTTCCAATGCCACGGGGTTTGGCTAGATGCTGGGGAATTCAGGCAGTATAAGCATAATTTTCAGCCCAGAGGTGTTCTACATCGAATTAAGCGCATGTTTAGAACCCAAAAGGATATCCCTAATCCTGTCTTTTAAACGCCAAAATTTTGTACACTAATTGCCATTGACCGTTCGCGCTGCATCAAGACAGCGTCGGGCTTTGCCCAAAAGGTCACGCTACGCGAACGCTAAAAAGTATCGGAGAAAGACTCGTGCTAGACGAACAAGCGAAAAAGACCATGCTGCGCAAAATTCCCCATGGTCTATATATCTGTGGGGTCAGGGATGGTGAAGAAACAATCAACGGCTTCACGGTCAGCTGGGTGATGCAGTCTTCTTTCAAACCGCCACTAATAGTTAACTGTGTTAAACAAGATACTGGCTCCCACGGCATCATTAAGAAAACAGAAGTATTTGCCCTAAGCTTCCTCGATAGTGGGCAAAAAGATATGGCAGCCAAATTTTTCAAACCCCAAAGTCGCGTTGGTAATAAGTTTGCTGATGTAGAATTTTACCTAGGAGAAGTAACTGGTTGTCCGATCATTTCTGACTCCCTCGGTTATGTAGAATGCCAGGTCAGAGGAACTGTGGAAGAAGGCGATCACACGGTCTTTGTTGCTGAAGTCGTTGGTGCTGGCATTCATCGGGAAGGAGATCAGTTGTTACTGGAAAGCACTAGTTGGCAGTATGGCGGTTAGAGATTAGACTTCTTACAGAAGTTGGGAACAGGGAACAGGGAACAGGGAACAGTGGACAAGAATTGACCTAAAGCGATGCAGCGAGGTAGCGCGGTCTTGGGGAGGCAGCGCGGTCTTGGGGGTTTGTTTCCACGGGGCTTACAGCTCTATTCCCTATTCCCTGTTCCCTGTTCCCTGTTCCCTAAAAATCCAGAATATGTACTCAAGAAAGTCGCAAACCACTATATCAAAACTATGCCGCTAATTAAAGTTCAAACTTCCATTGATGCTCCAGAATCAGCAGCGGTTGAAGGGTTGCTGAAAAGCCTGTCCGGAAAACTAGCCGAGCATGTGGGGAAACCAGAAGCTTATGTGATGACAGCGTTTGAGCCTGGTGTGGCCATGACTTTTGCTGGTAGCTTTGACCCAGTTTGCTATGTGGAAATTAAAAATATTGGCACCATGAAGCCTACTCAAACTAAGGCCATGAGTCAGGATTTTTGCAAGACAATTAATGAGACGTTGGGTGTAGCACTCAACCGAATTTATATTGAATTTGCTGATGCCCAGAGACATATGTGGGGGTGGAATGGGTCAACGTTTGGTTAGACCTTAGACCTGGCTCAGCTCACCTTAAAGTCAGAAATAGTCTCAATCCATACCCGTGCTCCACAGTGTAGGGGGTTATCCGGGCGATACATCACCCGACACGGGCCATTGACTTCGACAGTATGACCGTAAATATTTTTAGAGCCTCGTTTGACGGTAATCACTGGATTGCGTTCGCCGGTGTTGTGATTTTGGCGAATCACTTTCTGGTTCACGTGGATCACAGCTTTAGTGTAATTTGTACGCTTTGACCAATTCCGCTTTGGTCCACGAGTGCCAGGGGTAACCACGGGCATGCCATCAAATAAGGGAATCACCCAAGTTCTACCGACTTTATAAGCACCTTTAACTCTGCCCTTGCTCAACAGGAAACGGACGCGAGTGGCAGAGATACCTAGTAATTCAGCGGCTTGTGCGGTAGAAATCATCATGGCGGTAAAACCGTTGTGTTTACGATACTAATTATAGGAACACGATTTTTTAAAAGATGCAAGCTATGGGTGGTAAGCGTGGAGAGTGTGGTTGGTTAAAAAAAACTATTGCATTGTCACGATGGGTGGTAAGGATGTTAAAAGTGGTTAACGTGGATAGTTAGAAAAACTATTGCACTGTCACTATGGGTGGTATAAGTGGTTAACATGGAGAGCTAAAAAAACTATTGCACTGTCGCTAGGGTATGTGGGAATAAATTTGCTTGTGTTCTTTATTCCTATGGTGTTTAACTTGATCAGGACAAGGTTCACTACTGTTATGTGCGATGCCCTAAATAACCAACTATATAGTGGTCACATACGCTCCCCT
>NZ_JAAHHU010000533.1:0-2921 GCF_010672095.1 Moorena sp. SIO3I6
CCAGATCACGGGCTAAAACTAACTTGCCAGTTACCTCAGAACAACGATAAAAGCTAACACCTCGTCCGTTGGGAAAGGGAATGCCGTCTAACTCAACGTGCCATAGTATTCCTACTGCCAGGGGATCCCCTGTGGTGATATCGTCAATGACAAATTTTAACTCATCCGGGATACCTTGACAGGATTCTTCCAGAAGTTGTTTGACAGCTTCCTTTCCTTTGAATGGTTGGGAAAAGTTGAGATCCTCGTAAATACACTGGTCGTCTATCCACTCCATCGCAGCGTTAACATCCCTACGATTGATGGCTTCATAGATAGACTGGATCAGATTATGGGCAGGTGTGGTCATGAGATTTTAGATTTTAGATCTGGTTGACTGACAAAAAGTCAAGTCAAAAGTGTAATAATGCTTATGGGTCGAGGAGTTCCAAGACTTGACATTAGTGAGTGGGAGCCAGCATTCTAAGAATGAAAACTACTCACATCCTCCTTGTGCTGTGAAAAAAACTCCTGTATCTACAATCCCCTGAAGATCTAGATCACTCAACAAGCGTGACTAGGCTTCGCTTCCTTTTACTGTTTCTCTGGCCAATTACGGGGTGGAATTTCTCTTCCTTGATAAAATTGCCGCTCTAACTTACCCAAAGCCCACCAAACTCCCCCACTCATTAAAACAGCTACAGTCAAAATAATAACAGTAACAATAGATACCTCAGGGTGGATAAATACCAGTAACGGAAGCAATACCCAAACCAGTGCAGTCCCTACAGCTAATCCCAGCCTTAACCGTTGCAAGTTCGCTAAAGCCCCACGACAACTCGCGCATTTTTCCGTGTGGGAATGATACCTTTCTAAGAGAACTTCTTTGGGTAGTGATGGTGGTAGAGTTTTTCCTGGAAATGGGTCAATACTATATTGATTCACCCAAAAACGTAACTGGAATACAAATAGGTCGGCTTTAGTTGGTAAGTAAAACGCTTTATTAAAATTACCACTACCCCCTTTTTCTTCGAGATATCTTTCTTGGTAATGCAAGAAAATCTGATCATCTTCCAAAACATTATTTTGCCCAATATGGGAATACCAGCTAGGAGTTAGTTTCAGAAATAACCCTAGTAATTTGGAGGAAAACTTAAAAGGAAAGCGGGCAAATAGCCGACACTCTCCCTTGCGAATCGGAGTCGCGTACACAACTGTTAGTGTCCTGCCAAACTGCTTGGAGGTGAGGTCATGCCACATCAGTCCAGGAGCAATAAAGGTAGTATCCTGTCGTCCTAGGGTACCTTTACGGGGACCTTCTGCCCAAACCCCTTTAAATCCCCACTTCCCTGATTCTACAACCTCCAATTCCACAGGAGATACATTAGCGCGGTTACCGACACTGCGGTGGTGGGTGTAAGGAATATGACTGGGGTCGAGTACATTTTCCATCAATGTTAGGGCATCATAAGGCAAATCCCGAAACGTATTCAAGCAAACCCAACCGTCCGGGTCTTCTTCTAAGGCATCAACAATAGGAACCTTAGTTTGAGCCGCATTCTCAGCTTGTCCAGGATAAACAAATAACAACCCTTGAGCAATTGTAGTCGGTAGTGATTTGACACAGGCACGTTGGGAAATTTCAGCCTTTCCCCTTTCTTTTTGCTGTGGAATGACCTCACACTGGCCTGTTCCGGAAAAAGCCCAGCCATGATAGGGACATTCTAGCCGTCCATCCTGATTAATTCTACCTTCAGAAAGTGGAGCCAAACGGTGTGGACATTGATCGAAAAAGGCTCGCCACATCTGTTCATGCTTGTCCCACCAGAGGACAATATCCTGTTCTAACAAAGTGAAGCGAGTGGGCTGGGATTTGTCTAAATCCTTGACGTAAGAAACAGGATACCAAACTTCTTGCCAGTCAAAGACTTCTGGATCAGAGCCACCTGCTGCCAGTTCTTGGACTGCATTTTTTTGAGAGGTTACGGACTGTAAAACGCTGCTAGACATAGTAGGATTTTAAAAAAAAGTATTGGATTTTTATTCATAATAAATGTAACATTTTTTAAAAAAATACTCAATAAAAACTTAACAATCCAGGATGATATAAAGTAGCATCAGGACAGCTAAAATTTGCAATAATATGGTAGTCGTAGATTCAGAAAAACGTACATCAGCTAAAACAGCCTTGCGTCAAGTGCTTGCCGCTTGTGGTGGAAATACGAAGGATGAAGCGGTAATTGCTGCAATTAATCATTTATCTCAACTCAATCCGACAACAACACCAACACGTCATGGAGAACTCTTGGATAATGAATGGTTGTTAATTAGCGCACCTAATTTTCCAGGAGGAGAGCAACTGGCAGATGGTCAGTATGCTTACACTCTCGGTCGTCTTGCTTTTAATATGTTTCAACCCACAGGATTAAAACTGGTGATTGACCGAGTTCTCCAACCTGTATTTTTGTTGGGAGATGGTCAACAGCGTAGTTATGATATCGTTGTGGAATTTACGACCGTTGATGAGTCTATGCCTCAAATCAGGGGAATTGTACGCAACAAAGGCGTTTGTTATCCCGTTAGTGATTGGGTGCTGCAAGTACAATTTACAGGAGGTATTTTAGCTCCCCATCCATCAACAAATATAAAAGATTGGCAAGGCATTTTTGCTGATCAATCCCCATCTTCACAGAAAAGTTTGACAGAAAAATTGATGTCTGGTTTTTTGAAATTGATGTTCGGTTTAGTACCCCCCCAAGGGATGAACCCAGAGACTGGAGAAGTAGCATTTACCATGAAGCGATCGCCCAAAGGTCGTCTACAAATTCTCTATCTGGATGAGGAACTACGAATCGTTCGTGGGGAAAAGGGTACAGTTTTAGTCTGTGACATCGACAGGTGCGACCCCTCGCGAATTTAATTCTTAATGGTAAGAGCGCACC
>NZ_JAAHHU010000534.1:0-2914 GCF_010672095.1 Moorena sp. SIO3I6
TATTTAGACTGGCTTTGGAATGCACTGACAGTTACCTCTTTAACCGCATCGGTGAGTCTAGTGGTAGATATTTCCTCCCGTTTTTTGACTACTAGTTTGGGTTTTATAGGTTCTTTTGCTGTGATATCCCAGAGTGCATTGACCTTGTTGACAGCTGGGGGAATTTTAACCAAAGCCGGTCGTACAGGTGTTGAAGAAATTATATCACGATTAGGAATTCCAAAATATCTTTGGCAAGAAGTTAAATTAGTACTATCGGGAGTACTTTTACTTTCGTTAATTGGCTTTCGAGCATCGTTGCCCTTGATTTCGGGCTACGTTAATGAACGGGGTTTAGACAATTATCTTGAGGGGGACTGGTCAAGTGCTCAGTCTAATTATGAACGAGCATTGAGTCTCAATCCAGATAATGCCGAAGCTCACTATAATTTGGGTAGTCTTTATGAAGATTTACAGGAGTTGGATAAGGCGCGAACTCAGTATAGGTTAGCGGCACAGGGGGGCTTAGATGCTGCTTATAATGAATTGGGGCGGTTGTATATTCAAGATAAAAAATATTCCCAAGCGGTATCTTTACTATTGAAGGGATTAGATACTGTTACAGAAACAGACACTGAAACTAAATATGCTTTATTGAAAAACTTGGGCTGGGCTAGGTTAAAAAAAGGACGCTATGCCGATGCCGAAACCTACCTCAGAGAGGCTATTGAACTCGACAAAATACTTCAGCAAAAGTTTAATCAAACTCCGGCTGCAGCTCACTGTTTATTAGCTCAAGTAATGGAAAAAAAAGATCCGGAGAATGCCTTGGCAGAATGGGAAATCTGTTTAGGCTATGCCGATGTTCGTAACCCTGATGAGGATACCTGGGTTGGCATGGCTCGTGAACGTGTAGATAGTCAGGACAAGAGTAGTGAATCGACTAAGTAAGCTGATTTGGTCTGCGCCAATCTTGACCATAGTTATGATTATGTCTGGAAGCCTGCTCAGTAAGCAAGTACTTGCAGCTCATCGGATTGTTGAAGCGACAGGCAAAGTTGAGCTAAAACGGCAGAATTCCAGCTATCGCCCAGTTTCAGAAGGAACTGAACTTCGTTCTGGCGATCTCCTAAAACCAGCATCGGGGGTAAGGGTCAAGGTACTCTGTGAGGATGGTAAAATTCGCTCTGTAACTGCTGGGGTAACAACAGGCATCAATCAGATATGTCCACCACCGCGAACCCGAAATGGTAGCAGGCCAATTGTCAAAGCACGTCCAGTAGACCGCTATATGCCCTACATTATCAGCCCACGGGCAACTCGTTTACTGACTTACACCCCAACTCTACGCTGGAATGATGCCACGGATGCTAGCCGTTTCACGGTTACGGTCAGAGGGCGAGGCTTGAATTGGACTCAGGAATTTAGTCGAGAGCAAGTTTGTCAAGACGGTATTTGTAAGGTTGTTTATCCAGGGAGTCAGCCACTACAACCTGGAGTTAGTTATAAGTTGATAGTCGAGACTGATACGAATCGTGCCTCTACAGAAGATAGCACTGGAGGACTGGGATTTAAACTGATTGAGTCAGATCAAGCTAGAGAAATTCAGGTGATTGCTGAGCGGATTCAGCAACAGGATGTACCTGATCAGTTCAAGGGATTGGCACTAGCTGAACTCTATGCTAAATCCGATTTAACGGCTGAGGCCATTGAAATCCTGGAAGGACAAGAAAACGATCAAAAAATAGTACCGAGTTATCGTTTACTGGGTGATTTGTATCGACGGATAGGACTAGTTTTAGAAGCCGAGGGTCCTTATTCAAAGGCAATCGAACTGACCACAGCAACTCAGCATTGGGAAGAACTGGCAGCAGCCAAAGCTGGATTAGGGGAGGTTAACTATGCTCGTGGAAATCGGCAAGAAGGAGTGAGTATGTTAGAAGAAGCGAAGGCAATCTATGAACAGTTTGGCGATCGCGAACAGGTAGGGGAATTAGAAAAGCGACTGGAACAGTTAAAGTAAGTTTTCAGAAACCCTACATTAAACTTCCTATTTGATTCAGTTCTTCTCTATTGGAAATTACCATCAAAGCCAGTGCCACTTAAGTCTGTAGTTTTTGCCATAGCAACGTTGCTAGGAGTGGGGAATTGTCCAGGGTTGGGAGCCGAGACTAACCCCAGGTTTTGGGAAATTCCAGCACAATCTCTAACTGCTCAAGAGACTATACCCTTAATGCCGTCCTCTGGTCAAAGGATTGCCTTAGAGAGTACCACAGTTCGCGATCGCCTTGATAGCAGCAGCGAGAGTCTAGAAAACAACAGTTACTACAATCGCCATACCTTTGAGGGGAAAGCTGGCGAGCAGATTACCATTGAACTAACCAGCGACGAGTTTGACCCTTACCTGATTCTAATTGACCCAGACGGTAACCGAATTGCGAAGGATAACGACGGTGATGAGGAAAAAAATGCCCGGATTACCGTTATTCTACCGACTACGGGGACTTATGTGATTTGGGCTAACTCCTACAATAAGCAAGAAACTGGTAACTATACCCTGAGTTGGAGAGCAGCCACCCCCTCAGACTTACTTAAGGCTAAAGCTGACCAACTGTTTCAGCAGGGAATTGAACAATATAAGACCAGTCAATATAAAGCTGCGCTCAAGTCCTGGCAAGAAGCCCTAGGCATTTATCGGGAACTGGAAGACCGTCAGGGGGAAGCGGACTCCCTCAACAATCTCGGGCTTGCTTACCGCCGCCTAGGGCAATATCGAAAAGCGATTGAGTTTCATCAGCAGTCCTTAGCCATTGAGAGGGAACTGGAAAACCGCCAGGGGGAAGCCAACTCCCTCAACTATCTCGGGCTTGCTTACGGTCGCCTAGGGCAATACCGAAAAGCGATTGAGTTTTATCAGCATTCCTTATCCCTATTT
>NZ_JAAHHU010000535.1:0-2911 GCF_010672095.1 Moorena sp. SIO3I6
CTTTGCCAAACTGTTTATTTAGCATAACAAGTACGGAAGAGCCTTTAATTGTCCATACCAAAAATAACCAGGAGGTTTTGATGGTAACTTCTTTAACTACTCCCGATGCCACCTTAGCAGCAATTGAAGCGGCCTTACCCATTGACCCTCAGCCCTATACTATTGGCGATCGCCCCACCGGTTTGATCGTTGTGGATGTGCTCAATGGCTTTTGCACTGTTGGTTTTGGTCCTTTGGCTCCAACAGAACCAAATCAGCAAATAGCCACCATGGTATCAGAAAGCGATCGCCTAGCCAAAGCTTTCACCGCCAAAGGTTGGCCAGTCTTAGCTTTTCTAGATACCCACGAACCAGGCAAACCAGAACCTCCCTATCCTCCTCATTGTGAAAAAGGGTCTGGGGAAGAAAAGCTGGTTCCTGAACTGGAATGGCTAGAAACTCATCCCCACGCTACTTTAATTCAAAAAGACTGCATCAATGGTTTTATCGGTTCCATTGATGTAGATACTGGAAACAATACTTTAATTAGCTGGATAAACCAGCACAAGCTAGAAGCCTTAGTAGTTGTTGGCATCTGCACCGATATTTGTGTAATGGACTTCGTGGTTACTATGCTATCAGCACGCAATCATGATATGGTACCAACCTTAAAAGATATTGCCGTTTATACCGAAGGTTGTTCCACCTTCGACCTCTCGGCAGAGATGGCAGCCCAGCAGGGTTTGCCAAAGACGGCAATTCATCCCCAGGAAATCGCTCATCATGTTGGTTTATACACCATGGCAGAGCGTGGAGCGTTCATTGCTTCTACAATTTTGATGTGACCAATCCCAGGCATTGCTGAATCAAGGAATTAATATGAGTGGGGTGGGCATCCTGCCCGCCCGAAAATATATTGAAACTGGCAAGATGCCAGTTCCACGCCAGATGCCCATGCCACGGCAAGATGCCTATTACACAGCAAAAGCCCATTACATAGCAAAAGCCCATTAAACCTCACTCTTAAAATCATTGTCTTGATGCAATAGCGAGTGGGGGAAACCCCCAAGACCGCGCTGCATCGCTCCATTATTAAGCAACGCCCAATCCCAAGTTCAAAACCAAGTAAAATTTACCTTTTTAATAAAAATCATGAAATCTCGACTAACAATTGTCACAGGTGCAAGCGGCGCTCTGGGTAACAGTTTTATTGAACACTTTCTACAGCAAGAAAATACCACTTGCGTAGCCATTTCTAGAACCCCTATGGAAACGGATGCCCTGCATTGCCAATTCGATCTTCTCGATAGCCAAGCCGCCGAGCAAGCCATCACTAATCTCGACCTTTCGGAAGTTTCTGATGTGATCCTTATCCATGGCGTAGGCAAATTCAAATATGAAATCGAGACAGAAACCACCGAGGCAGACTGGGATGAAAAGGGAATTGATGATGAAATATTTTCATCAAACTACCATACCTTTGTCAACGTAGCCCAGCCACTTGTCGAAAAACTTAACCAAGAGCATCAATGCAATCGCCAGACGACCCTTGCTCTTTGTGG
Organism: Moorena sp. SIO3I6; assembly: GCF_010672095.1. Classification (NCBI taxonomy): domain Bacteria; kingdom Bacillati; phylum Cyanobacteriota; class Cyanophyceae; order Coleofasciculales; family Coleofasciculaceae; genus Moorena; species Moorena sp. SIO3I6. The sequence goes on from NZ_JAAHHU010000535.1 coordinate 1,542, forward strand.
TTTCGGTTCTGTTACGGATAAATATAAGATCCCTTTCTGGCGCTCTTATACTTACGCCAAAGATACCTTACGGAGCTATATCCAAGACCTAGCTCAGTCAGAAGACTGGCAAGGACTAATCAGGGGACGGTTTATCAATGTGAGTACTACAGACACAGGTAATGAAAACAAATTGCGACCAAATGCAACAGCTGAAGAGAAAAAATATTGGCTTAAGCCAGAAAAAATCGTCCAGCAATCTCTAGAATCTCTGGAGTCCTTGCAGCCTCTGTGGCAGGAAATAGATGTCTATGAACCCATGCCAGGATTCGAGCCAGACGACTATTACAGCAATTACGATAAAATTCAAGAAAAATGGCAACGACAGATGGGAGTGCCATCTTCATTAACTTAACTGCTTTTTTGCTAAACTTTTAACTGAGGAGTATTTCCTTCTCCTTTTTTGGCAAGAAGATAGGAAATACTCCCATTGGGAGCTACAAAGTATAAATATTAATCTAATTGCTGCATAGGAAATTAAATTGGTTAAGAGTTATGGCAATATTACCTCCCTCAATAGTGTTAGACTCTCTACTGCATCAATGGCTCAAAGAAGATATTGGTAGAGGCGATCGCACCACCCAAGCTTTGTTCGCTCAAGAAGTTAGTTCTGGAAACGGACAATGGATCGCTAAGCAAGCAGGTACAATTGCGGGACTGCCAATTGCAGCGCGGGTGTTCTATTTATTAAATGAAAAGGTCAGCTTCATCCCCCTAGTAGCAGAGGGAGAAAGTTGTCAGCCAGGGCAAGCCATCGCTCGTTTGCACGGACCATTTGATGCTTTGTTGATGGGAGAGAGGGTAGCCTTAAATCTAACTATGAGTCTGAGTGGCATTGCTACCCTAACTCATCAGTATGCCGAAAAAATTTCTGATTTGCCTGCCCAGTTGGTTGATACTCGCAAAACTACTCCAGGCTTAAGACTATTGGAAAAATATGCAACTCAAGTGGGAGGAGCCATTAACCATCGCATGGGCTTGGATGATGCGGTGATGATTAAGGATAATCATATTCAAGCGGCTGGGGGAATTGGGGAAGCGATCGCTCGAATTCGTAAGACTATTCCCTATCCTATGACCATTGAAGTAGAGACAACAACTCTCGCGGAAGTAGAAGAGGCGATCGCCCACAATGCTGATATTATCATGTTGGATAATATGCCAGTTGAGCAGATGGAGGTAGCAGTTAAGCTAATTCGCGTACGCAACAACAACATTAAAATTGAGGCATCGGGTAATGTGACCTTAAAGACGATTCGTGCAGTGGCCGAAACAGGAGTAGATTACATCTCCAGCAGTGCTCCCATTACTCGCTCTAGTTGGTTGGATTT
>NZ_JAAHHU010000536.1:0-2911 GCF_010672095.1 Moorena sp. SIO3I6
TAAATGCACAACAGCTTATACTTGAGCCAGTTATAGGGTACCTAAATTAATTGTGATAATTTTTGTTCATCGTTCCCTACTCCCTACTCCCTGTTCCCTGTTCCCTTTTCTATACCAATTACCCTTGGCTATTCCAGAATTGGGCAACGCCTTGATCTGTCCCTAATTTCCAGATTGAATCGGTGCCAAACTAATCACAGTTCGTTGGTTAACCGGAGAAGTCGGGTCAGTACCAGGTCGGGGTTCAGAGAAACCTAATCCTTCCACAACGAATTGATGGGAGGGATACTTGCTTTTGAGATAGTTCACTACCTCTTGAGCCCTGGCTTGAGAGAGTTTCTGGTTAGATTCAGGATTGCCAGTACGGGAGGTATGACCTTGCACCTTGACAACTAAACTACTGGGGCGAAATTTCTGAATTGCCTCTGCCAAATCAGTGAGCTTTTGCTGCTCCTGGGGACTTAATTGAAACGAAGCTTTGGCAAACTTGACTTCACCTAAAACTTCTAAGTTAGTTAGGGGCTGGGGGTTTTGTCCCTCTGCCTCAGCCACTTGAGTGTCTGTAGAGTCAGATTTTTGTTCTGGTTGCGATTCCTTGGCTTTATCATCTGCCTCAGCCACTTGAGTGGCGCTAGAGTCAGGTTTTTGTTCTGGTTGAGCAACGGTTTTTTCCGGTTGAGCAACGGTTTTTTCCGGTTGTGATCCCTGAGCTTGATCGACTTCAGTGTTAGAGGAATCCTCAGATTGAGCCGCAACTTCTGGCTTTTCCTCAGCTTTTCCTGGAACTGAAGCCTGAGTATTATTATTTGCCTCAGCTACTTGAGTGGCGGTAGAGTCAGGTTTTTGTTCTGCTTCAGTAACGGTTTTTTCCGGTTCTGATTCCTTAGCTTGATCCGCTTCAGTAGAGTCAGCTAGCGGAGCTTGAGCCACAACTTCCGGCAGATTCTGATCAGTGGGAGGGTTTGTAGCTATACTTGGCTCAGCTGTTGGGGGAAGATAGTTAGCGGTAAACAGTTCTGTGGTATTAACAGGAACATCTTTTGCTTTACCCGAAGCTACCAACACTCCCGCAGTTTCCCCTATTCTTGTTGCCAAAGTTCCTGATTTCATCCAATCTTTCGCCTCAGCTGCTGTAAAAAACTCCATCCCCTTACCAGCAGTTTCCCCATCCCTGAGATTACCTTTCTCTACCTGGTCGTAGTATGTTTCTACAAAATCTTGTATCTCTTTGGGATTGGATTTCAGGATACGCTCAGAGGCCACTACTACATCTAAGTTGGGTTGAGTACCATCTGTTTGCTCTGTTCGGTTCAAAAGAGCAACAATTTTTCCCAAAGGCTTGTGAGTCAGGAATTGGTCTAAGCTAGTGCCAATCAGATCAACTTGTTCCTGACCAAGAGCTGCTGCACGAGCTTCCTGGTCTGACTCTTGAGCATAATTGAAACCAATCCCCCGCTTAACCAGAGCGTCTCGGAAGTTAGCACTACTGAGGATTGAATAACCACGGTCGGTATCCCCTAATCCCTTAAGGTTAAGGTTTGTTTGAGCATCAGCATTCTCGGTTGCATTCTCTGTTGTAGTAGAAGATGTAGTAGAAGAGTTGACATCTTCTATAGGCGGAGTACTAATACGGTTCAATTGCAAGGAGCGAGAGTTAGAGTTAGTTACCCACCAGGCAGCACCGATGAGTAAAGCAAATGCTAACGCTAAGCTACCTGGGATTAATTTATTGTCGGTAGTTTTCTTTTGAGTCATCTTGATGCACCTGTGACTTTCTTGCTATCTTTGCTATAATCTACCACTTTTTTTTCCGATGATCTCAGGCTTAATAAAACTACATGTGGGTGAGGTAATTTTGTACTGGTTTTTAGGGAGTAGGGAGTAGGGAATAGTGAATAGTTAACAATAATTTAATTTAGATTTAGCTCAGGCTTACTATGGAATGCTATACTAGCTTTTTTGTGATTTTATCTATGTTGCTATAGAGGTGATCAGTTGGTTATGATTACACGATTAAGGATGAACACTGTATGCCATTGAAATTATTAAACTATAATTAACTTAGTTTATAATAAGCAATATAAATCTTTCTAAATATATCTAAAAATATAAAGAATAAAAAATAGATTTTATTAATAAAACATTACAAAAAACTAAGAATTAGTAAGGATTATAATAAAAATTTTCCAAGGCTTGATAAATCCAGTTTCATCAAATTTTTCGTGATTGAGTAGCCTAGAAGATTCCAGACTAGTTGTGCGATTGCATTAAATCCCATTACATTAAATGCCATTAAGCTGTTGTGCATTTAAATTGGATATTATTCAGTTATAAAACAAACCCTGTCTTGAGATAATTCAGGTAACATTTAATTTTGATAGGTGAGAAGTGCGATATCTTTAACCTATCTTTTTTTTGTTACTTGTATCAATCCGTATTCCCAGCTATTATACAGGGGACAATGTCGCCCCGCTAGGAAATTTATAAACGAAATAATCTAAGAATTAACAGCGATAAATATTATTGTTTTTAGTTTTAGATAAAGAATTAGTTAATGTAACATTACAAGCCACAGGAATCTTAGTAATTTATAAGTTTTACAAAATCATAAATCGACTTGGATATATCTTTATTAGTTGAGGATGAATGACCACCCTGTGGTAAATGACCTTTCGGAGCATTGACTGGGTTAAATATAAGTTGGTTGTCATCCTTAATTTTACCATGGCTTAACCATCCAATCCTCTCTGCAAAATTCAAAAGAAAAAGAGCTATAATTTTTTCATTTTTTATTTTGTTGCCAGCTATATTTCGATCGATACTTTTGTAAATTTCATGTTGTACCCTATAACCAAACTTTCCCTCGCTATAATTTCCCGATAGTTTGTCAATAATTTTTAGATCGACACAG
>NZ_JAAHHU010000537.1:0-2898 GCF_010672095.1 Moorena sp. SIO3I6
CAGAAGTTGGAGAAAATGTTTTTCCTTTCAATCCAGGGGATGTCGTTACTTTCAAAAATGGCGAACTTAGCTACATGAAACAAAAGTCTTCTTTTGTGCAAATGGTAGAGGATGATCGCTATGACTTACGTTTCTCACCCACTAATACTGGTGATTTTCTGATTGATCATAATTCTGATAACTATGATTTAGAGGAAATGAAGCAAACGATTCGCTCGGAAATTTGCTGTCATTTACCTAAGTTTATTAAGGAGAAGCAAGACTCTTTATTTCTAGAGTATTGTCATTGGAAGTTAATTTATCAGCTAGAAATTGTATTCCCAGATGAAACGCAACAATACTACTTTGATTTTTCGGAAGAGAATATTGAGTGTCACACTGGGTATAATCCTTTAGCCCATGTTTTTACAAGCATTGCTGCTTCTAATTTTTACGGTATGAGTAAGGGAATTAAAGGATGGGATTCTGCTCATATGGGAGGTTACTATCGGAATTTCCAGAAATTGTATCTACCTACTCCTTACGGAATTATTAAGCCAATTGAAGTAAATCAAGAAAATAGCTCACAAGTTAAAGATCCTCTCGATCAAAGATTTCCCTATCAGGAAATTTTTGAAAAAGTTCGACAGTATGAAGTTCAACGATGGAAATCTAGTGAGGTTAATCCAAAAGTTGTTCAGAAGGACGAAACTAAAATGTTGAGAATCGGTAATACCTTAGTCCGCTTATCAACAAATAACAATAAAGTGAGTACTGAAGAAGTAACTGAAAGTTTGCAGTTAGTTGGAGGAAAATAAACATGAAAATCACTCGGAATCAATATTCCTCTCTTCGAGAGAAAGCCTTTAACCCTGATTATCTCCAAGACTTGCAAAAGGCCATTTTATCTTCTCCCTATTTAGGAGCAAATCAACTCAGTGAAAGTTTTAGCAATACTAAAGGTTTCTCAGTTGTTTTTAAAGCGGCAGGAATAGAGCAGGTGAAACAACATTTTCCTTTTCTTCAACCCTATTTACAAGCCACTTTGAAACCTACCTGCAATGCCTTTTATCTTAACCATTTAATCCTACAAGGGGGTGGGGACGTCAAACGTCATGTGGACTGTAGTATTTCTAGCTATGTAGAGAGTCACACCATTCCACTTGTTGTCAGTGTTCTTTATGTGAAAATTCCTGAGGATTTAGAAGGGGGAGAACTATTGTTACAAAAAGGAAGTTTTACTATCCAGACAATCAAACCTCAAGAAAATTCCTTGCTTTATTTTCAAGGAAATTTAACTCATTCAGTCAATCAGGTCAAAACCTCACAAGTTCGGATGAGTTTGGTTTGTGAACAGTATGCTTTGGACTCAGCCAAACTTAAGAAAATCCCTGAATTTAAAATAGAGTTTAACTCTTTATCCTTTGCTTATCAGTAGCTAAGTCGTAAGCTATCAGCTATCAGCTATCAGCTATCAGCTATCAGCTCTCAGCTATCAGCTATCAGCTATCAGCTCTCAGCTCTCAGCTCTCAGCTTTGAGCTTTGAGCTTTTAAATAAGCGATGCAGCGCGGTCTTGGGGGTTTCCCCCATGAGCGACTGCATCAAGACAACAAGTAAGCATTCGTTTAATCTTTGTTACGTCAGCTGAATGCTGACGGCTGACGGCTGACGGCTGAATGCTTACCTATTTACAAAGTATTTTGAGAAGGTTTTAAAATACTTTGTAAATTTTTGGTGTCAATAAAAAATCATTTTTTATTTGTATATTTTTTATTTAAAGGGTTGACAAATTATTAAAAATTAAGCTATATTATTAGTAAGTTGATTGATGGCATTAACAAAAGTAACTGTTGTCCATCAACTGATAAGTTGACAACCAATAGCAAGGAAACAATCATGTCCAGAGAATCAGTATTAGCTTTAATCAAAGCCTCAGAAACTGACCAGGCTTTAAAAGCACAAATCGAATCGGCTGAAGGTCCTGCAACCGTATTAGAAATCGCCGCCAATAAGGGTTACGATTTCACTGAAGAAGAACTTTTGGCTGTGATGCAAGAGCAGCAATTAGGATTTGCTGAAGCTCCTGTTGAACTGAGTGAAAATGCTAAAGCTTTAGTGGAAGCAGTAGAAGCCAATGAAGTCTTCCGCAATAAACTACAAGAAGCAGGTGGTTTAGCAGATGTTGTTGCGATTGCCGTGGCTGAAGGTTTCAATGTAACTGAAGAAGACGTAGAATCTGGCTTGGCTTACTTACAGCAGGAAGATGAGTTATCCGATGCTCAACTGGAAGTTTTATCCGCAGGTTGGTCACCGTTTAATATCAAGGTTGTAGGCCAAGAGAATAGTCCTAAAAGTAAGAAATCAAAATGGTAACAGTTTTCTAAACAAGTTAGAAAAAACTAGCTAGTTAATAATTAGTATGACGGGGATGTCAGGTCAATTATTTCCAAATCATCCCCGTGATTGCTAGCTTCTTTATAAATAAGCTCTTAGGAGCGCAGTAAGCATTCAGCCGTCAGCTGTCAGCCGTCAGCTTACTTAAAATAAACCTTGTTCGCGTAGCGTGCGCATCGCGCTTACGGGAGAATTTAATAGTTCGAAATTAATCAGAATTGAAAGTCTGGGTAAAAGCTCAAAGGCCAAGGCCAAGGCTTACCTCTTGTATTCTTAACGGTTTCCTCCTCCAGCGTCGCCACAGGCCTTTAGCTGATAGCTGTTCGCGCAGCGTGCGCGTAGCGCATTAGCTGATAGCTGAATGCTTACGGAGCGCAGATCTATGTAAATGTATAGATAAATGTATAGATAGGAAAAGTATGAAGGTATCAAAAGCATTAGAAGCTTGGGTTAATATTCTGGGTTCAGACAATGTACTTACCAGTGAAGTTGAAGTAACTGCTAGAGAAAAAGCAACGTTTGT
>NZ_JAAHHU010000538.1:0-2894 GCF_010672095.1 Moorena sp. SIO3I6
CCATTTGCCGCACGGTAATGGAATCATCAACTACTAGAATGCGTTTCGGCTGTTGGATATCAGTATCATCATCACCACTGACTGCGCTCAACTGGCGGCTATTGAGTAGATTATCAATGGAGCGCACTAAATCTGACACATCCAAAATTAGAATCGGGGAACCGTCTCCCATCAAAGCAGCAGCACTGATATCCTGAACTTTGCCCAGCCTCGGATCTAATGGTCGAACCACCAAATCCCGTTCACCTAAAAATTTATCAACTACTAATCCAAAACGGTTCGATTGGTCACTGATGATCACTACTGGTAGGGTTTTAGATGTAATATAAGAGTCATCTAATTCCAACACTTGGTGGGCAGCTACTAGTCCAATATTTTCATCATTAAGGGTAAAATATTGCCGCTTTTCTACTACAGAAATTTCGGTTTTATCTACCATCACAATTTTGTCAATTCGTGCTAACGGGAACGCATAAGGTTCACCATATATATCCACTAATAGGGTACGAATAACTGATAGAGTCAGAGGCAATTGGAAGTGGAAACTCGTTCCTTGCCCTAGTTTAGAGGTAGCTCGCAGGGTGCCACCTACCTGTTGTACCATAGTCTTGGCAATATCTAAACCAACGCCACGACCAGAAATTTCGGTTACCTGCTTAGCGGTAGAAAATCCCGGCAAAAATAGAAACTCCATCAGCTCATGTTCAGCCAGCTGCCTTGCGATGTCTGGGGTGATCATTTTTTGACGGACAATTTTTTCCCGCAATTTCTCTGGATCTATGCCTTTGCCATCGTCAGCAACAGTAATCGATAACATCCCACCACGATGAAGGGCTTCCAGTCGCACGGTACCTTGGGCTGGTTTCCCCATTGCTACACGCTCTTGGGGAGGTTCAATACCATGGTCTACAGAGTTACGCAAAATATGAGTCAGTGGTGCTTCTAGTTTCTGTAAAATATCTCGATCTACTGCGGTAGATTTGCCGATAATTTCTAATTTAACTTGTTTATTCAGCTTTCTGGCTATATCCCGAATCATCCGAGGAAAACTCTGTACCCCATCAGCAAAAGGACGCATGTGAGACGCAATCACTTCTCGGTAAAGACGATCCGAAAGATTAGCAGTGCGACGTGCATACAGTTCTAGTTCACTCATGCGATCGCCCAAAATTTCCCGACATTCCTGTTCCTTTTGTCGAGCAACTTTTAGATATTGATCCCCCACTTGATTGACCTGGGATATTGCTAAAGAATCCTGTAATTTTTCCAGGATCTTTGATAATTCCATTTGGTGTTTTTTGAGAGTCATCAAAGAATCAGCAAACGGTTGTAGCCAATTCGCCTCCACTAGGGATTCACCGGCTAAACCCATTAAGCTATTTAAGTTTTCAGCACTGACTCGCACAACTCTCTCTTTAGCTTCCGACTTTTTGGCAGTATCCAAAGCCATCAATGGTTGCTTGATTAAATCATTCCCTGGGCTAGATGAGGATTGATTGTCTTTGGCAGCCACTTCAGGTTGAGGGTTGTGGCTCACAGCCTGCTTCAAGGGTTGACTTTCAATCTCTATCGTGCTATGGTCAGACTCCTGACTAGGTACTTGAGGGGGAGAATCGGTTTGAGCCTGGTGAGTTACTACCTGATCACGATTTTGCTGATTAACAGTTTGCTGATCAACAGTTTGATCTTGAGTCTCTATGGCTGTATTCGTACTATCGAGAGTGGAAACTTCAGAAGGATCATCTATAGCGCTTAGTTTTTCCGAGTTCTGTGACCCCGAGGTACTAGGGGCAGCAGATGGAGATGGCTGTTGTGGGGAGGAGGGTGCAGATTCTGGTGCGAGAATTTTAGCGATCGCTATACTCTGATGTTCAATGGCTTGCCCATGTTCAGACAGCCATTGGTCTAAATTCATTTCACCAACTTGGCTGATTTGTTGGAGGAAATCGACACCTTGCAGCAAGACATCAATGTGATCTGCCTTGAGGGTAATGGTTTTATTCATAGCTGCTACAAAGCAATCCTCCATGGTATGAGCGATGTTAACAGCAGCATCAATTTGGACAATGCGGGCAGCACCTTTAATGGAATGGGCAGCACGCATTAGGGATTCCAATTCTTGGCTGGAGGAAGGATTACTTTCCAGAGCCAATAACTTGTCATTTAATATCGCTGCTTGGCTTTCCACCTCCATGCGGAATAAATCCAACATGGAGAAATTGCTCATATCTTGTCCGCTGTCTGTCATAGGATTTTAGAGTTTAGAGTTTAGATTGATGATCTTTTGTAAGCATTCAGCGGTCAGCTGTCAGCGGTCAGCCGTCAGTTTATTTTATTCAAAAGCTGTTCGCACCTCAAGTAGCGTGGCCATAGACCCAAAGCTGTTCGCGTAGCGTGCGCGTAGCGCTAATCGCTGTTCGCTGATGACTGATAGCTGATGACTGATAGCTGATAGCTGAATGCTTAAATAGATAGCACTTTACCCCCATCACCCCATCGGGTTACGTAATCTTCCGATTTAGGGTGTAAAACAATAACTCATCGTCCAAGTAATTCACCTTTTTATCTTGCCAGTTAATTATCCATTTTGTATAAGTATATGTAGCGTTAGAAATAACCGCTGGTGCATCGAGTAATTCATTAGCATGAAACCGTTGAACAGTAAAAATTTCATCAACGGGAAAGACCCATCGGTTGCCCTCAATTTCCACAACCACCATCCGTTGATACATCACACTACTCACATTGGTTTTGGATTTTAGAGTTAAGGGCTGTTGGATTTTGGATTGCTCGGAATCTGAGTTAGCAGGATTATCTTCCAAACCAAGGAGATGGCTGAGGGAAACGCACATTAGGATTTCCCCACGAATATTCACAATTCCCAGTAAGATCTC
>NZ_JAAHHU010000539.1:0-2893 GCF_010672095.1 Moorena sp. SIO3I6
TTCAAAAGCGTTGGCGTATCGAAACTCTTTTTCAAACCATAACTACTAACTTCAACGGTGAAATTAATACCCTGGCCTATCCTAAAGCCGCTTTGTTTTCCTATTGTATGGCAATAATTGCTTATAATATCCTGGCCACCCTAAAAGCGGCTTTGGGTAGTGTTCACGGTGTTGGTAAAATTGCTGCTGGCTTGTCGGATTTCTATGAAGTTGATGAGATTCAAGGCACTTATCGAGGCATGATGATTGCCATTCCAGTACAAGAGTGGCAACCTTTTCAAACTTGTTCTTTACCCCAAATGGCGAAATGGCTCCAGACGAAACCTTAGATAGTGGAGCCTTTATAGTCCAGGGTAATCGCATTGAGTTTGGTATAAATTGCACTTGACAAAGAGCGGCTTATAAAGTTCAACAGTGTTTCTGCTGTCAAGGTTGTCTCTCAAAAGTGCAAGCAGTTAACCTAAGAATGAGCTAAGAAAAGTATTTCCAGGGCAGTGATCATGTCAAAAGGTTTTGGAAAACCTATTCGGCTTTCTAAAGCAAGAACGAGAGGCAAAGATTGCTCAAAAAGAGTGTTCTCAAACATTTTCAGGATCTTCAAGATCCCAGAGTGGGTCGCCGTAAAGATAAACCATAGGTGTCAATAATCACAATTGCGATTTTAGCAGTGCTCTCAGGTGCAGATGGGTTTGTTGGGATCGAGACCTATGGTAAGGCTAAGCTTGAGTGGCTAGAGACGTTTTTAGAATTACCCTTCGGGATTCCGTCCCACGATACCTTTGGTCGAGTCTTTGGCCTCCTAGATCCTATGGCGCTAGAGAACAGCTTCCTGAGTTGGATAAATAGCATCACCGAAAAATTAGAGCTCAATTTGATTCATGTCGATGGCAAGACTAGCAAAGGTTCCTATGACCGAGAAGGCAAGCTGAAAGCGCTGCATAGTGTGAGTGCTTGGAGTAGTGACCATAGCTTGGTGCTGGCTCAAAAAAAAGTAGATAGCAAGTCCAATGAAATCACAGCGGTGCCGGTGATCCTGAAGTTGCTAAACCTCAAGGGAGCGGTGGTGACCCTTGATGCCATGGGCACTCAAATCGAGATTGCTCAACAAATCAAGCAGGCCGAAGGGGACTATGTCAAAGCCCTCAAAGGCAACCAGGGGAAGCTCAGCCAGCAGGTGGAGGATTGGTTTAAGCAAGCTCAAGCAATGAACTGGCAGGGAATTGACTACAGCTATCACCAGACCATCGAGAGTGGGCATCACCGGATCGAAACTCGCCAAGTCTGGGCAGTATCGGTCAGTCAACTTCCCCCTTTGCATCGGCAAGGCCAGTGGCTGGGCTTAACGACTGTGGTGATGGTTCGCACTCAACGGCAATTATGGAATAAAACGACCACAGAGGTTCGATTCTACATCAGTACTCTCGAAGCAGAAGCGCAAAGGCACAACCAGGTGATTCGCTGCCATTGGAGTATTGAAAACAGTTTGCATTGGGTGCTCGATGTCACAAAATACGAAGATGCTAGTCGCATCCGTACTGGCTATACAGCTCAAAATCTGGGTTTATTGCGTCGCTTGAGTATTAATTTACTCAAGCGCGAACCCTCCCGCCAGAGTCTGAAGATGAAGCGCTATCAGGCTGGAATGGACAATGATTTTGTGATCAAAATCCTGGCAGCCAGTGCCCCTGAGTCAGCCCCAATGCCCACCACAGTAATCCCAAAGTGAGCCAAAGCCAGTTTAAGGAGGGGATGCTCTGACTGCAGCCAATTAGGAAAAAATCATCAGCACGGCAGTAGCACATACAGACTCAATTCTTCACCATCGAGTCTCAATTATGCACTCAAAAATTAACCCAGGTTACAACAATTTTAGAGCTCGATTAAAATGCGATTACCCTGCTTTATAGTCAGCAGGTTATGGACAAAAGGGTAAAATCTTTTTTAAGAAGGCTCCACTATCTTACGGTAACTTCAAACCAGCAGTTTGCTAGTTTTGTTAAACTCAAACGTTTTGTCAAAATACCTCGCGGACCATTAAAGAAACGAGGAGCCCTCATTATTGATCGCAAACATCGTCATCTCTCAACAGCTCGACTCTTAAAAGCCCATGTCACTCAATAGTACATCTGTACACGTTGAAAGGGCTGACAATAAAAGACTCATAGCTATCGTAGGCTTCCAGGATTGCGATCGCTATTGTACACCAGTCTTTCGGCTGCAAGTTGGTACTGTCGAGAGTGCTGTTATTCGGACCAAACCCGATATCAATATAGCCAATGGTACAATCGGGATATTGACTTTGAATTATCGGCAAAATATTCTCATCAAACGCCTTTTGGAAACCAACAGTATCTAGTGGATACAGCCCATCGGGTCCCTGCACAGAACCAATGGTGCCCCCTGTGTATAAAATCCCTATGTTCATGAAACAATTAGAAAATTTGTTTGCTACTAAAGTATACAGAAGTGATGGGAAAAGGGAAAAGGGAATAGGGAATAGGGAATAGGGAGTAGGGAGTAGGGAACAGAGAACAGGGAACAGGGAACAGGGAACAAAAATTTTCACAATTCATTTAGGATCCCTATATGATTGTAAGATGCCGAAAAAAGTAAGAGAATTAAAACAAATGTTGCACCAAAGCAGAATTTACCCTCTTGCCTAAGCGAGGAAAAGGTAGTCATTATTACTGGGTGCATCCACTGATAACAAATGCTGTAGTCCTGTCTGGTAAAGATAGTAACGATCTCTTGATGCAGTCGCTCATGGGGGAAACCACGGCAGTCGCTCATGGGGGGAACCCCCTTTGGCGGCGCTGCCTCCCCAAGACCGCGCTGCATCGCTGCCAAACCTTATCAAGAAAAAGATGTGATAGCAGTACTTAAACAAGGGTCA